>NZ_JBPWAP010000004.1:0-220824 GCF_051776705.1 Bacillus cereus group sp. BceL291
TACTATCTCTTTTTACTATTATTATAGCTTCTACAAAGAGACAAAAAAAGAGAACTACCTATCGTTGTATACGTTATCTCTACTCATATATTATACTATTGTTAACACCATACCTCTTCCACGTACTACAGGAAAGCTGTTATATCCCATGATGTAATACCTCACTTTTGTTTTTTTAACTCCACTACAAACAAACGTGTGTTCTTTTTTAAGGTTTGAAAAGGGACCATTTTGTTAACATGAATATTCAAAAATAATTTTTTCAAGTTAGAATATTCAAAAACTTATTTATGCAAACAAGCATGTCATGATAACATTTAACAAAAGGGGGTAGAAGTAGATGAGTGTTGACATTATTTCTAAAGAAGAAATCACAAAATTATTAAACGAATGGTATCAAGCTATGATTTCACAACGTGTATTACAGTCTCAGAAAATAAAAGAAGATATTGCAAATAAAATCAATAATATTAAGGAAGACCAAACAATATTAGTCTACTACGCTTTATTGAATGCACGATATAAACTGCTAATTCGGGATATGGATAGTACAAAAGATATTCTGGACAAAATCGAGCCTTTATCAGAGTCTACAGAAACATTTTTAGAGTACTATCATCATTTATTTAAAGCAATTTACGCTATTAATAAAGCAAACCATAGTGAAGCAAGAATGCAATTTGAAAAAGCTGAAACGTTTTTAGAATACATGCATGATGAAATTGAAAAAGCAGAATTTAATTATTGGCTTGCAGTCCATTACTATCACGTATTAAAACCGATCCTAGCAGTTCAATTTGCTACAAAGGCGAATGAAGTATTTTCAATTAGTCCAGGGTATGAATTAAAAACTGCAGCATGCTTAAATACTTTAGGAATGGCACACATTCGACTAAATGAATTCGAAAGTGCAGAGGAATATTTACTTTCAGCACTAGGTACCTTCCAAAAATCTAATGATGAACTTCTTATTAAACGAGTTAAGCATAATTTAGGACTTTTATACGCAAGTCAAAACATGCCAGAGTTAGCAATTAAACACTTAGAGGATTCATTAGAAAATAACGCTAAAACTATGTTTCTTTTAGCAAGAGAGCATTTTAAGTTAGGTTATAGTCATATCGCTAATGAATATATTGAGAATGGCTATAAGATTAGCGACTTATGTTATCGTCATCATTTCCGAATTTTAAAAGCAGTACATAACTATGTACCGCAAGAAGAATTAGAAAATGTGGTTATAGAAGGTATTTCGTATTTTGAAAAAGAAGAATTATATGATTGGGTAAAAGAATATGCTTCTCTTTTAGGTGAAAGATTCTATGGTTCAGAAAATCACAGAAAAGCAAGCAAGTATTTGCACATCGCTTTAGATGCAGACAAAAAGAGCATAGAAAGAAGGGCGCTAAAATGAAAAAAGCAATCTTATTAATGATGATGTTATCCGCTGTTTTTACTTTTGGTCTTACTAATGTAAAAGACATACCACAAAACGAAGCAATTGAAGTGTTTATGGATCATGGAGAACATATTTAAAACCTAAGGAAGAGGGCGCTTATAGTGTCCTCTTTTTAATATCTATTATTTATATGATGAGGTTGCAGGTACGTCTTTTGGTTATTGTTTGATAAACGTAAGATGTTTCTAAAAATGTGTATACAAAGGTGTAATTTTGTACTGTATATGTTCACGTACTATATAAAAAAGTATGAAAATCTATAAAAATAATTATTTCAATAAAATTTGTTTTAGATATTAAAAAGTGCCAAAACCCTTGTGGTATAAGGGGTTTGGCACTTTTGTGTTTTTTATATTTTATCAAATAAACAATTCTAAAACTGTTCATTCTTCTCCCAAGATTCAACGATATAATGTGCGATCGTCGGATTGAAGCCTTTACCAACTAAAAACATAATCGCAGCAACTTCTGTTAATGCGTGTTCATGTGATGTATGTTTTGCTTCATTTAAACCGTAATCTACCCATGGTTTTACGAAATCTAGTACGGGTTTCTTGAAAGGTAAAAACTGTGTACCGACAACTTGTTGAATTTGTTGTTGTGTTGGTTCAGTAATTGGTCCAGGTGGTAAGATTTGTGGTTGTGTAATGTCTAGTGTTGGTCCAGGTGGTAAGATTTGTGGTTGAGTTGGATCTATTGTTGGTGGTTTAAGTGGTGAGACACGTACGTCGTAGTTTGGTTGATACATTTGTTGTTGGTATTGCGGTTGTTGTGGTTGAGTTGTGTATGGATTTTGTTGATATTGTTGTTCTT
Organism: Bacillus cereus group sp. BceL291; assembly: GCF_051776705.1. Lineage (NCBI taxonomy): Bacteria > Bacillati > Bacillota > Bacilli > Caryophanales > Bacillaceae > Bacillus > Bacillus cereus group sp. BceL291. The sequence goes on from NZ_JBPWAP010000004.1 coordinate 2,273, forward strand.
GGTTTTGTGGTGCTACATATGGATTTTGTTGATATTGTTGTTCTTGGTTTTGTGGTGCTACATATGGATTTTGTTGATATTGTTGTTCTTGATTTTGTTGTTCTTGATTTTGTGGTGCTGCATATGGATTTTGTTGATATTGTTGTTCTTGGTTTTGTGGTATTACATATGGATTTTGAGGATATTCATAATTTGGACGTGTTTCATATGGATTTTGTTGAAATTCAGTTTCTTGATTTTGCGTTGTTGCATATGGGTTTTCGTCATATTGTGGTTCTTGCTGTTGTAACTCTTGTTCTTCGTATTGTTCTGTGTATCTCTGTTCTTGTTGTTGAGGATACAATGGTTGCCTTGGATAAGGCGGTTGATTATTATAGAACATGTTTATTCCTCCTTCATGATGATGCCTACCACCTAGTGTATGGGCGGACAAGAAAATATGTGATGAAAAAATGCGGGCGTGTTACAATAAGTAACTGGGTGAAGATAAAATGACAAAACAAGAAAAAATTCAAAAAACAATTACTTTTGTAAAACATATTTTAGAAAAAGATGCGAGTGGGCATGATTGGTATCATATTGAACGTGTACATAAAATGGCGATTTCTTTATCTGAGCAAGAAGGTGGAAATCGTTTTATAATTGAAATGGCAGCATTACTTCACGATGTGGCAGATGAAAAGCTAAATGAAAGTGAAGAAGCAGGAATGAAAAAAGTTTCTGATTGGTTAGAAGAGCTACGTGTTGAAGAAAAGGAAAGTAAACATATTCTTCATATCATCGCCAATATGTCTTATAAAGGTGGCCATGGCGGTAAAGTGGATTCACTTGAAGGGAAGCTTGTTCAAGATGCGGATCGCTTAGACGCCCTTGGAGCAATTGGAATAGCTCGTACCTTTGCATATGGCGGGGCGAAAGGGAGATTAATGTATGACCCAACTATTCCGCCGCGTGAAGAAATGACGAAAGAAGAGTATAGAAAAAATAATGATCCATCTTTAAAGCATTTTTATGAAAAACTTTTGAAATTAAAAGATTTAATGAATACGAATGCAGCAAAACAAGAGGCTGAAATTCGTCATCGTTATATGGAACAGTTTATTGAACAATTTATGAAAGAGTGGAATGCACAAATATGAAAATGTTAACTGTGGAGAACTTATCAAAATCATATGGAGAAAAGCCGTTATTTGATGGATTATCATGTAGTATTACAGAAGGACAACGTGTCGGAATTATCGGTGTAAACGGAACTGGTAAATCGACATTATTAAAAATAATTGCAGGATTAGAAACTCCTGATACAGGTGATATGACGTATTCACGTGGGTATACAATTAGTTATTTATCACAGCAACCAGAGTTTGATGAAAAACTAACAGTATTAGAGCAAGTGTTCCATGGTGATACACCTTTAATTCGTCTTCTTCGTGATTATGAAAAAGCACTATTAAATATTGAAAAAGATCCAAGTAATGAAAAAGTACAGGAACAATTATTTGCAGTGCAGCAACGTATGGATGCAATGAGTGCATGGGAAGCAAATGCAAGTGCGAAATCTCTTTTAACGAAATTAGGAATTACAGATTTCACTGCAATTGTTGGGAATTTATCTGGTGGACAGAAAAAACGTATCGCAATGGCACAATGTTTTATTGAAACACCTGATTTATTAATTTTAGACGAGCCTACGAACCATCTTGACCATGAGACAGTTGAATGGTTAGAAGAATATTTAGCAAGATATACAGGTGCGGTATTACTTGTAACCCATGATCGTTATTTCTTAGATCGTGTGACGAACCGTATTTTTGAATTAGATAATGGTAAATTATATAGCTACGAAGGAAACTATAGTACATTTTTAGAAGCGAAAGCACTTCGTGAAGAGCAAGAATTGGCACAAGAATCGAAACGCCAAAATTTATATCGTCGTGAACTTGCTTGGATTCGTCGTGGTGCAAAAGCCCGTTCTACGAAACAAAAGGCGCGTATTCAGCGTTTTGATGAGCTAAAGGAACTAGAAGGACCAGCTGCAAAACAGTCAGTTGATATTGCACTTAGCGGTAGCCGTCTTGGGAAAAAAGTACTTGAGTTAAAAGATGTAACGAAAAAATTTGGTGATAAAACGGTATTAAACAACTTTAATCATATTGTGAAACCAGGCGATCGCATCGGAATTATTGGAGCGAATGGAAGCGGGAAATCTTCGCTATTAAATATGCTTGCAGGTAAGTTATCTCCTGATATTGGTGAAATTGAAGTTGGGCAAACTGTAAAAGTTGCTTATTATACGCAAGAAAATGAAGAGATGAATTTAAATCAGCGTATGATTGAATACATTAAAGAGATTGCAGAAGTTATTCATACGACAGATGGAAAAGTAATTGGTGCATCTCAAATGTTAGAACGTTTCTTATTCCCGACGCATTCACATGGTACACCGCTTGGTAAACTATCTGGTGGTGAAAGAAGACGTTTATATTTATTACGTATTTTAATGGGAGAACCAAACGTACTTTTACTTGATGAACCTACGAATGATCTAGATACACAAACATTAACAGTACTAGAAGATTATTTAGAAGATTTCCCAGGTGTCGTTTTAACTGTATCGCATGACCGTTACTTCTTAGATAAAGTAGTAGATGAACTGTTCATCTTTACTGGCGGAGGCGAAGTGCGTGAATTCCTAGGTAGTTATACAGATTATTTAGAAATGGAAAAAACGAGAGAACTTATGGAGAAAGCGGAAGTTCAAAAAGAGAAAAAAGTAGTAGAAGAAGCTCCAAAACAACAACGTAAACGTAAACTTTCATATAATGAGCAGCGTGAATGGGAAACGATTGAAGATACAATTGCCGAACTTGAAGAAAAAATTGAGTCAATTGGAGAAGAACTTGCGAAAGTTGGATCTGACTTCACAAAGGCACAAGAATTATCTGAAGCACAGCAGAAAACAGAAGAAGAGCTAGAAAAACAGATGGAAAGATGGAGTGAACTATCAGACATCGTTGAAGGATTAAAATAAAAACAAGCTGCATATATTGAAAAGTAAAGAGAAAAACTTTACACTATTGGTAGAACCTATTTTAGGAGGGAAAAAATGAGAACATCTAATCCAATGTTGAAAAAAGAGGCATTCCGTAAAGAGGGAGCAAGCGCTTCTGCGATGACGATTGGCGGAACAGTAGGCAAAACGTTCATTATGCTTATCTTGCTACTTGCAACGTCTGTCTATTCATACATACAGATGATGCAGGGGACGATGAAGATGCCAGTATTAATTGGTGCTTTAATCGTTGCGGCAATCATCGCATTCGCGTCTATGTTCTTCCCGCGCATTTCACCTTTTGGTGCACCAATCTATGCAGCGGTAGAAGGGGTTGTGTTAGGAAGTATTTCAGCAGTTTATACAATGAAATTTGGCGATTCTATCGTTTTAAATGCTGTATTACTAACAATCTCAATTCTATTTGCAATGTTAGTGTTATATGCAACACGCGTAGTAAAAGTAACGGATAAATTCCGTACAGGCGTTATGGCAGCAACACTTGGAATTATGGTTATGTATTTAGTCGTATTCCTACTAAATATGTTTGGTGTAACTGTTCCATACATTCACCAAGGTGGTACAATCGGTATTATTATTAGTGCAGTTGTTATTGTAGTTGCTGCATTAAACTTATTACTAGATTTCGATTTAATCGAAAATGGTGTACGTAGTCAAGCTCCGAAATATATGGAGTGGTATACTGCGATGGGACTAATGCTTACATTAGTATGGTTATACTTAGAAATTCTTCGTTTCGTTTCTTACTTTACGAAAAATGACTAATAAAAAAATCCTGCATGAAAAATGCAGGATTTTTTTATTTTCAAAGATATATTGAATGTATGGTATAATATGGATGATAGCAACTTGAAGTGAAGGAGATGGAATATGATGAAAGAGAAGAAGGGGATTATGAAAAAATTATTTTCTAAAAGTTTTTTCATAGAACTAGATGAAGCTTTAACGTATCCATCATCAAAAGTTATTACTTCAGCGATTGAAGGATATGCAACTGAATGCAATGAAAGACTAAAATTTGAGAGTAAAGTTAAACCGATTACTTTCTACTTAGAAAATGTAATGTACCGTGCTGAAATAAAGATGGCTCGCGGAGGATATTACATATCTTGTACTGAAGTGTAATAAATTTTGAAACTATACATGTTTGAACTATGTATGGTTTCTTTTTTTGTTTTGTAAGGTCCAAAATAATACTTTCTACTTACGGATATATCATTTTGTGCTTTTTACCATTCAAACATTTCTCCTTACAATGAAGAAAAACATGTGAGGTGGTATAACTTATGATGAATCGAGTTGTATTAATCGGTAGATTGACAAAGGAGCCAGAATTATACTACACAAAACAAGGCGTCGCTTATGCACGAATATGTGTTGCGGTGAATAGAGGATTTCGAAATAGTTTAGGTGAACAACAAGTCGATTTTATTAATTGTGTCGTTTGGCGCAAATCGGCTGAGAATGTAGCTGAATATTGTAAGAAGGGGTCGCTCGTTGGGATTACAGGGCGTATTCAGACTAGTAATTACGATGATGAACAAGGCAAGAGAATATATAGAACTGAAGTTGTGATTGAGAGTATTACCTTTTTGGAGAGAAGGCGGGAGGGGGCATCGTAATAAAAGGTGATTTTAAGTAATAGCTTCGGAAAAAATTGTGGAAAGTATTTTAATAAACTTAAAGAGGGGATACCGCCAGCTTTTTTGAAAAAATAAGTAAAGAGTATACAAAATTTTAGAACGTTTTTTGGCTAATCCAGTAACAAACGAGAACCATAAAACCCATCACAGGATAGGAATGTATAAAAAGATGAATCGAGTGATAGAAAATAAAAAAAGGGATTCCTTCTGAGAGTAAGGAATCCCTTTTTGTTGCAACCGATAATAGGACGTTATGTTAATTAGAAATGTATATGATATTCATAAAATCCGAACTGTTCAATTTGTTAAAAAAAACTATAGTTGAAATTCTTTCTTTATAATTTCAGCTACTTCTGTAGCATTTAAATTCGTATTATTGATCCTTATATAATTTTTCTCTGTAATTTCTCCTTCTTTTGAATTTAATCTAAAATTTTCAAATGTGCTTAATAAATTTTGTTCAGATTGTTCAATCTTTCTTTTCGTTGGCTTATGTTCAAGTCGATGAGGTGTTTTATTTCGTTGAAGTTTTTCTTCTACATCAGCTTCTAATTCAACAAAATAAATATCAACCCCTTGGGAACGAAAAATATTACATATACTTTCAACATCATCCCAATCTTTCTTTTCATTAAACGCCCATACGTATGTAAAAATCATTCCATAATGTTCACTCTTTGAAAATGATTGAAATATTTCCTTTCGGAAAAGATGGGTTAATCGCCACATTTCCGAAGAGAATCCATACAATGGCTCCAATAAATCAATTGTCATATGGTTATGAAATAATTTTAAATCAGTCATCTTTGCTAGTTCTTGTCCAACTGTCATTTTCCCAACTGCTTGTGGCCCAAATATCAAAACAAACTTTTTCATCGAATTCCCTCCAAAAAATAATAAGACATTAATTATAAAATAAGAGATTCTGTAAATGTATCACAATCAAAATATTTTGTAGAATCTATATACTTTTCTGCCTTTTGTATTTATAAAAATAGTTGTCTTCCAATAACGAAAATTATGTAAATAAGCTATCCATATGGATAGCTTATTATATTTTTTTGTTTAGCGTGTTTTTTTCAAAAATAATGGCGATGTCTCAAGAAATGGATAAAAAATAAAAATTATCGGAAACGAAAGCTTTTAAAATCCCGTTCCTAATTTAAAATGTAAAAAGAATGAAATAGTATGGTAGCGGGAAGAAAGTAGTAAAATTAAGCATCCGAGTAGGAGTATAGAGTGATAACATGTTACAATACAGCTAAGAACATGCAATAAAGGAGAGTTTTTTACGTGAAGATTAAAGCAATTGAACCGACGCCAAGTCCAAACACAATGAAAGTTATTTTGAATGAAGTATTACCATCAGGAGCACGTAATAATTATACAAATGAAAATAAAGAACAAGCACCAATGCAAGTGCAAGAAATTTTGAAAATTGAAGGCATTAAAGGTGTATATCATGTAGCCGACTTTTTAGCAGTGGAGCGAAATGCGAAGTATGACTGGAAAGTTTTATTACAACAAGTTCGTGCTGTTTTCGGCGAAGAAGTAGTGGAAGAAAGTGAAGAACAACAACTTGCTCATTTTGGAGAAGTGAAAGTGTTTGTTCAAATGTTCTTTACAATTCCAATGCAAGTAAAGTTAACAGATGGAACGACGGAAGAACGTGTTGGTTTACCTGATCGTTTTAAAGAATCAATTATGAAAGTGCAAATGTCTGCACCAAATGTTGTAAAAGAGCGTAAATGGGTGGAACAAAGTACACGTTACGGTAACTTTGAAGAAATCGGGAAAGAAGTAGTAGAAGAGATTGTTGCTGCTTATTCAGAAGAACGTGTAAATGAAACGGTTAAAGAATTATTAAATCAAGCAGGTGCTGTTGAAGTAACGATCCAAAAGCGTGAGCCATATAAAGTAACAGAAGAGATGATGAAAGATTCTGACTGGAAAAACCGTTTTGCAGCATTAGAACAAATGGATCCTACTGAAGAAGATATTCCAGTGTTGAAGATGGCGTTAGATGATGAAAAAGTTTCAATACGCCGTTTAGCAACAGCGTATTTAGGTATGGTAAAAGGTGATGAAGTATTACCGTTATTATATAAAGCGTTGTTAGATCGCTCTGTAAGTGTTCGCCGTACTGCAGGAGATTGTTTATCAGATGTAGGTGATCCGGCAGCGATGTTCGTTATGATTAAATCTCTGAAAGATCCAAGTAAATTAGTACGCTGGCGTGCAGCGATGTTCTTATTTGAACTTGGAGATGAAAGCGCGATTCCAGCATTAAAAGCAGCGCAAGATGATCCAGAGTTTGAAGTAGCGATGCAAGCACGTCTAGCATTAGAGCGTATTGAAGGCGGAGAAGAAGCAAAAGGTTCTGTATGGAAACAAATGACGGAGTCACGTAAAGGGGAATAATGTATGATTGTTTTCTATGATAGTTGGTGTCCGATGTGTACGGCTGTTGCAGAACGTACGAAAAAATTAGATAAAAAGGGTAAGATGAAATTTGTTTCATTTCGAAATGAAGATGTAGTTGAGAAGTATGAGCTTTCTCAAGAACTACAAAGTAAGATGGAACAAAGACTGTATATTTTTAAAAATAATAAGTGGTATGACGGTATTCAGAGCATAGATGTATTAGCAAAGGCCGTTCCATCTTATTGGTTTGCAGTTCCTTTTATAAAGCTATCTATCGTACTTGGTTTTGGAAGTAAAGTATACGATTATATCGCTAACAATAGAAAACTTGTTCCAGTGGGGCATTGCCGCGGTGGGGTTTGTGAAATCCCTACAAAAAAATGAAATCATCGTTATCTTTCTTTTGCACCTATTAATAGAGCGTGATATGATGAATTTGGAATGAAAGTTGAAGGAGAGATTACAAGATGTCAAATGCTTATGAAGAATACATGCGCCAAATGGTAATCCCAATGCGCCAAGAGTTAGTGCGTTCTGGGTTTGAAGAGTTAACTACAGAAGAAGCTGTAACAGAATTTATGGAAAATACATCAGGTACAACTTTAGTAGTTGTAAACTCTGTTTGTGGTTGTGCAGCTGGTTTAGCACGTCCATCAGCAGGTCAAGCGGTTGTTCGTGCTGAAAAACAACCTGATCATCTTGTAACTGTATTCGCAGGTCAAGATAAAGATGCTACTGCAAAAATGCGTGAATACTTCGGAGAAATTCCTCCATCTTCACCATCTATGGCATTATTAAAAGGAAGAGAAGTTGTTCACTTCATTCACCGTCATGAAATTGAAGGTGCAACTATGGACGAAATTATTACGAACTTAGAACAAGCTTTCGAAAAGAATTGCTAAAGAAGGGGGAGAGTAAATCTCCCTCTTTTCTTTATATAGAGGTGAAACAATGATCGTAACAACAGCAGGAAGAACGAATAAAGAAATGACAGATTATGCAAAGCAGGTAGCCGCAGAATTAAATCGTTCATTCGTTAAACGTAATGACATACCAGTACATAAGCTGCATGAGCAGTATGAACAAGATGTGCTTGTCGTAGGGAAGAACCGATTAGCTATTTATCCGAAAGGTACGGAAGAATCGTTTTTCTTTCATCCGAACTCAGCGATGTTTCGTGTGAAAAGGTTAATGCGTGGAGAACACGATCCGTTTGTACAAGCCACGCAATTAGAGAGAGGAATGACAGTGTTAGATTGTACGCTCGGGATGGCATCAGATAGTATTGTAGCTAGTTATGTTGTTGGTGAAAGCGGAAAAGTAACAGGACTTGAAGGCAATGAGTATATGGCTTATATTATGGAAAATGGTTTGAAAACATGGTCTTCATCCGTTTCTGAAATTGATGAAGCAATGCAAAGAATTCAAGTAAAGCAAACGGAGCATTTTTCATTTTTAGCGCAATGTGAAGACAATAGTTACGATGTCGTTTACCTTGATCCGATGTTTGAAGAAACTGTCATAGAATCCGACGGAATTAAAGGATTAAAACACTTCGCTTTGTATCATGATATTACTGATGAAACAATTGCGGAGGCAAAACGAGTGGCGAGAAAACGTGTCGTTTTAAAAGATTATTTTCGTAGTTCTAGATTTGAAAAACACAATTTTTATGTATACAAAAGAAAAAGTGCTAAGTTTCACTTTGGTGTAATTCACCCTTGCTAATTGTTTGAAAAGATGTATAATAAGCAATAATTAATTAAATATACTGTCTGTGATGAAGAGAGTAGTCTTTTTTAGAAGGAAAGCGAGCTAGGGATGGTGTGAGCCTAGTACGGAAGAAAAAGATGAAGCGCACTTCGGAGATGCTTCTTGAACGAATAGTAGAGAAAGCCGAGGCCCCCTGTCCTCGTTATAAACGGGAAAGTGGTTCGTAACGAACAACAAGGGTGGTACCACGGGTTAAAACTCGTCTCTTTTTTAGAGACGAGTTTTTTGTGTTTTAAAAAATAAGGAGGTTGTATCATGGATTATAAAATGCAGTTTGCGGAAAGTTTATCTAATATTTTCACGAATGAATTAACGCAAAAACAAATTTTAGATTTAATTGAAACACCGAAACAAGATGAATTTGGAGATGCAGCGTTCCCATGCTTTTCATTAGCGAAGCAATATAAAAAAGCACCAGCTCTTATCGCAAAGGAAGTTGCTGAGAAATTAAATAATCCGTTTTTTACGAAAGTAGAAGCCGTTGGTCCTTATGTAAATGTATTTTTCAATCGTGAAACTGTAAGTGATGCAGTATTAAAAACAGTTTTAGCGGAGAAAGAAGAGTTCGGTCAAAACCACTTTGGCTGTGAAAAAACAGTAGTAATTGATTATTCCTCTCCTAATATCGCGAAACCTTTTTCGATGGGGCATTTACGTTCTACAATGATAGGAAATTCGCTGAAACATATCGCTGAAAAATGTGGCTATGAAGTTGTAGGGATTAATTATATAGGAGATTGGGGAACACAGTTTGGAAAGTTAATTACGGCTTATAAAAAATGGGGAAATGAAGCAGTAGTTAAAGAAGATCCAATACGTGAGCTATTTAAGTTATATGTCCAATTCCATGAAGAGGTAAAAGACGACGAAGAACTAGAAGAAGAAGGACGTGCTTGGTTTAAGAAATTAGAAGAAGGTGATGAAGAAGCGGTAGAGCTTTGGAATTGGTTCCGTCATGAGTCCCTTAAAGAATTTTCTCGCATCTATGAACTTCTCGGCGTAGAATTTACTAATTTTCAGGGAGAAGCATTTTATAATAATTTAATGGAAGATTTTATTGGGATTTTAGAAGAACATGAGTTGCTTGAAGAATCAGAAGGTGCATTAGTCGTTAATTTAGAAGAAGAAGGAATGCCGCCTTGCTTAATTAGAAAATCAGATGGTGCGACGATTTATGCAACGCGTGACTTAACGGCAGCTTTATATCGTCAAAACACTTATGGGTTTGATAAAGCGCTATATGTTGTTGGTCCAGAACAAAGCTTACATTTCAATCAATTTTTCACCGTATTAAAAAAACTTGGCTATACTTGGGTTGATGGTATGGAACACGTACCGTTTGGCTTCATTTTAAAAGATGGTAAGAAAATGTCGACACGTAAAGGAAGAGTTATTTTACTTGAAGAAGTACTCGAAGAAGCAATCGAACTTGCAAAACAAAATATTGAAGAGAAAAATCCAAACTTAAAACAGAAAGAAGAAGTAGCAAAGCAAGTCGGTGTTGGTGCAGTCATCTTCCACGATTTAAAAAATGAGCGTATGCATAATATCGAATTCTCATTAGAAAATATGCTGAAATTTGAAGGAGAAACAGGACCTTACGTACAGTACACACATGCACGTGCTTGTTCTATTTTAAGAAAAGAAAGTGTAGAATTTGAAACATGTACATTTGCTTTAAAAGACGATCATAGCTGGAGTGTCGTAAAATTACTAAATAAATTCCCGCAAATAATTGAAGCAGCTTTCAATAAAAATGAGCCATCGATTATTTCGAAATATATATTAGATGTAGCACAATCATTCAATAAATATTACGGTAATGTTCGTATATTAGAAGAGAGCGAAGAAAAAGACAGCAGACTCGCATTGGTTTATGCTGTGACGGTTGTATTAAAAGAAGGATTACGTTTACTTGGGGTGGAGGCACCTGAGGAGATGTAACATAGTAGTAAACTGACAAACTGGGTCTAGTATAAACCTGGTTTGTTTTTTTATTGAATATATATTTTTTTGGCAAAATCAATTAAAATCTTTTTAGAGAGGGTGATTCATATTGATTCGAACTTTTATTTTACAAATTCCTTGTCATAGAAGATTAGATAGGAGTTTTTTTAAACTACAAAAGTACATACCTTTATGTGCGCGTTGTACAGGCATGCTTATTGGTATTTTAATGTTTCCAATTTATTTTTATATGACACCTTCATTTCTTTTGGCAATCATACTATCATTTTTCGCTCAAATTCCGTTACTTATCGATGGGTTCACCCAAAAGTGGAAATGGAGAAGTAGCTCAAATTTGCTAAGAATAACTACTGGTGTATTAAGCGGTAATGGTATGGGATTATTCATTTCCTCTAGTGTTATATGGATATTATCTTAAGATATATAGTAATGGAGGTATTTACATAGATGTTCTGGATTTATTTAATTCTAATTTTTATTTCAGGCGGAAGTGGAATTGGTTTTATGATTCAAAATAAGTATACAGAAGCAATAATAGCTTTTGTTATTTGTATACTATTGTTTGGGCTACTGTATTATTATCTTAAAAGAAACAAAAGAAAGAGAAAAGCAGATTGTGACGATTTAGACTGTACGGATTGTTTTGATTGTGATTGTACTTGTTAAATTTTTCTTCCAAATAAAAAGCTAGTGTATTATTAAAAATACACTAGCTTTTTTGCTTTGAAATTTTAAGAAAAGTGTAGGAATACGGCTATTATATAGAGAACTTTAGTTTTGTATATAAAAGGAGGCGGAAAAATAATCTGTTTTGAACCACATTGGATTTCTAATATGGCTTCTTATTTACTAGATGGGGAGAAACAATCGGAATTTATTCAGCTAGGTGTTTTGCAGAAATTATTTGAAAGTGATACGCAAAGAAATGGTAAAGATGGCAATATAGGCATGAAAATACCGATATATTTAAGTGAATTAGGTGTGAAAAATATTGAATGTAGAGTAAGCGATAAAGTGAACTTTTTAGATTCAAATATGCATCACAATGATAAAAACGATTTGTATCAATCATTAAAAGAAGAGGGGATTGCAGGTGATCCGGGTGATAAGCAACAATTTGTAGAACGTTTAATAGCCAGAGGATTAACATATGATAATGCGCTAGCTCAATATGAAGCTGAACTACGATTTTTTAAAATATTTCATGTGTATTCTTCTTTTGTATACGCTCCCAATATGAAAATTACATTTGGTGACATAGTTTGTTAAAAGGTATGATGTATAAGGCTTGTCGTTTAATGTCGATAAGTCGATATTCGACATATAATCGCTGATATATGTTAAGAATCGGTCGATATAATTTGAAAATCGCCGATATAATTTTATGTACTAATTTCAGCTTCTACAAGATTAAAACCGCATGTTACGTTATTCCATATAATTAAACAAAATACGGAGAAAAACAATCATTTTTACTATATTTTGTTATAAATTTGAATAATATTAATTAATAACATCTATTATAAGAGATTTTAGTTGAATACATACTATATGGTGTGTAAAATCTAAGCAAGTAGCAGTTTAAATATAAATTCGAGGTGAATGCATGCTAGATTTTAAGCAGTTAGAAACTTGTTTAAAAGACAAGAGATTTGTAGATGGATTACAGGAAATAAATAATGAAATTGCATATATAAAAGAAACGAATACTTTATCCTATGTGAAGAATTGGCTTGCCAATATTCCTTCGCATAAGGAGTTCGATATATTGATTCGCCTTACTGATGAAGGGCTTATGCACCAATACAGTTCATTCCTCATTCGTTACGCTTATAAAAAATTCCCAAATATGAGAACGCTCTCTTTATATTGTGATGAGTTAATTGATGAGCGGAAAATTCTTGAAGCGGAGCAGTTGTTAAAATCTTCTTTAGAAGAGTTAAGTAAAGAAGAAATAGATGCAGATTTTTTAGCGAAAACATATTTTACGTTAGTACGATGTCTTTTAGAAATGAAACGAAACGAAGAAGCGTTAATGTATATGCAAAAAGCAGAGGAGTACAGTGCGCGCGCAGTGTTTGATAAATGGGGCTACGTTTATATGCATACAGGTGAATGGGAGAAAGCGGAAGAACAATTTATTGCTGGCATGCAGCATGAAGATTGTGAAGAGTTATCTACCTATTTATTATCACAATTGTATGCGAATAAAGGAGAACAAAAACGCGCGATACAGTTAATCGATGATGCGATTGTAAAATTCCCACAAGTACCATATTTTCATTTTGAGAAGATAAAGTATTTATTAGATTTAGAGCAATATGAAGAGATGTTAGCGGTAATAGATAATATAAATACTCAGCTGCCATATCATGCCTATAATACTTACTTTGTACATTTACGTGCAGAAGCGCTGTACAAAATGAATAAATTTGCAGATTTACAAAAACTATTAAAAGAAGAAAAGAGTTTAAAAGAATCTTTATATCATAATTTAGAAAAAAATCCGGATGGAAAAAAGGTTCACTTGCCGATAGTTCCTATTGTACAAAAGGATAATTATTGTGTTCCGACAAGTTTAGAGATGACGTTGCGTATATGGGGAGAGAAACGTACACAAGATGAAATAGCAGAGTTTATTTTTGATATGACAGGTTCGAAGTTTTCAGATACTGTTTCTTATTTAGAAGAATTAGGTTATGAATATCGTTATTTTAAAGGGAATGAAGAGAATTATAAGAGACTGATTGACGAAGGAATTCCTGTTTTATTAAGTATAGATATTGAGCATGCTTCACACGTACAAGTTCTATCTGGATATGATGATACATTGCAAGCTTTCTATGTTCAAGATCCAAACTTTATAGAGCCAGTTCTTGTGGAATATAGTAAAGTACAAGAAAAATATCGTTATACAGGCTGTTTAGCAATCACGTTTGTTCCGAAAGAAAAGAAGGAGCAACTAGAGTTTCTAAGTGAAGAAGAAAATCGTTATTTTAAATCTATTTTTTCTCTTACTGATCATTTAGATGAACATGACAAAGAGGGAATTAGTAACCTAGTACAATTTTTAAAAGAAACGAGTGATAATCCAAATACGTGGTTATATACGATAAAGCACTTAGATGTTGAAGTAGATAAAGAATTTATTTTATATTGTATCGATAAGTTAATGGAAAAGTTTCCGAACTCGGACTTTGTTAAATTGCATGGTGCACAGTGTTTTATTCGTCTTCAGGAAGTAGAGAAAGCGGAGCAAATGCTGACAAGCGTTGAGAAGAAAAATAATCGTGCTTTATATCATTTAATAAACGGAAGATATGCGTTTGAACAGGAAAGTTATCTAGAAGCGATTTCAAGCTTTCGTTTATCGTTACAATTAGACGCAGATCAGCCTATTGCTTGGAGTTTTCTAGCTTTATCCTATATGTATATTGATCAATCTGAAAAAGCATTGCAATACTCTCAAGTTGCGTTAGAGCGTAGTCCTGAAAGGTTCACTTTAACAAATCACGGTTTAATATTAATAGATTTAGAAAGATATGAAGAAGCATATGAAATCTTTAATGACTTGTTAAAAGAGTACAAATATGAAGCGCATGTATGGTATGAACGAGCGAGATGTGCACATCAACTAGGGAAATTATATTTAGCAATAAAAGGGCTTAAAGTAGCGATTCATTTGGATAGTAATGCACCTTACATTTATACGAAACTTTCGGAAATATACGAATCTGATTTGAAGGATGAGGAAAGTGCGAAAGAAATTTTATTAAACGGTATTGAGAATTGTGATGATAAAGCACCTCTTTACGTAAAATTAGGTGATTATCATTTTCAAAATGATAGCTTGGAAGAAGCAGAAGTATTGTATAAGCGTGCTTTAGAAGAAAATGATGAGGATGTTTATTCTCACTTCGGACTTACACAAGTTTATATGGCAAGAGAACAATATAAGGAAGCAAAAGAATATATTCTTGGTCTTGAGAAGCAAATTGAAAAGAGTCAAGATTTCCTCATGAATGCAGGAATGGTTTTATGGGATGCTGAAATTGAACTTGGTGGAAATGAAGAAGGGTTTAAAGTAGCACTATCTAAGTTAGAAAATGGTATAAAGAAAAGTGATTATAATGTAGCAAGTGCGTTAGATGAATATGTGAATCGAATTAAAGGAACGGAATTTGTACAACGAGGTATAGCATTTTTAAGAACGTTACACAAAGAAAGAAATGAAGTAAGTGAGTACGGTTGTTATGCAGGTATTTTATATGAATCTATTGGACAGTACGGCCAAGCGATGAAAAGATATAATAAGGCGATAGAACAAATGGAAACGGCATTACCGTATTACCGAATTGGTGAAACACTTATGGCATTAGGGCAATTGACGGAAGCAAAACAAGCGTATGAAACATGTTTAGAGCTTGATGGGAATTTCGTAGGTGTACATTTACAGCTTGCGGAAATATACGAAAAAGAAGAAAACCGTTCTAAAGAACAAAGTCATATGGTTCAGGCGATGAAAGAAGAGCCGTTGCATATTAATATGGAATATTTAGCACAGCTTTCAGTAGATATGAATCTTCAGGAAGAATTGCTGACTGAACTAGAGCAATTAGCAGACGAAGTACCTGAAATATGGCGTTTAGATGCGATTGCATATGTGTACGGAGCGATGAATGAAATAGATAAAGAACAAGCACAGATTGAATACGCGCTACAATTAGATGGTGAGCATATAGAAGTTCTATATCATTATGCAAAAGTATTAGTGAAAAAAAGAAATGTAAAAGCAATTGAAGTTGCAATGAAAGTAATACAAAAAGATTTTGATAATGAACGTATATTTGATGTTTATGTAAAAGCAGTAGAGCAACATAAAAAATTGTCTAACATACGAGATTTTCTTCATACGTTAAAGGTGAAAAAAGCAGAAAGAAGTACAGCATTCATGTATGCTGCAGCTGCGGTTACGGAAATATGGATTGAACGCCAGCTGCATGAACAGCCGAAACGATCTATCATTACGAGAGCTTTTTATCGTATGAAAAATCGTGCGAAAGAAATTTCAATGGTTACTATGATAATTGATTTATATGAAATCTCTTTAAAGTTAAATCCGAAAAATAGTATGGCAGCACAGCGATTTGCGCTATTTTATGAGAATGTAGAGATGAATAAAGAAGCAATAGAGATTCTGCACACGTCACTAGAAAATAAATGGGATTATGAAGTAGCGAAGCAACTTGTAAATCTTTTCGCTGAGTGCGAGGAAGAAGATATGTTAAGAGATGCTTTGGAATTAACGAAGCAAATGGTTCGAGAACTACCAGATGATTATGATACTCTTCTTCTGCAAGCACAAGTATTCTTTAAAGCAGGGGAAGAAAGAAAAGCAGAAAAGATTATCTTACAATTAACAGAGCAAACACCGTTTGTAAGTAGAGCATTTCTTGCTTTAGGAGAAATATATCAAAGTCAAGAAAGGTTTGAAGAGGCAATTCAAGTATTAGAAAATGCTTCTATACATCATCCAAATGAAACAGTAATTCTTCTTTCTTTAGCGTCTTCATATCATGGTGCCGGCCAAACACTAAAGGCAGAAAAAATAACAAATAAAGTATTAACAATGGATGCAAGTGATTTGTTAGCAAGATATGATCGTGCTTGTTATTTAGCACAGTTAAATAGAAATGAAGAGGCGAAGGAAGAGCTTGAAATTGTCCTTCGTGAGGATGACTCGGGATTCTTTGTTGAACTTATTGAGGATGATGAAAATTTAGCAGCATTGCGAGAATTTGAAAAGTAATTGTATAAGAATAGGGGATAAGGATAAGAATATATTTTGAATTAGTTGACAATTAGTTGCTAAATGGCATAAAATAACTTTTAACAAAGTATACAAATCTGAAGACGAGAAAGAGTAAAATAGTGAACTGTTCTCCAGAGAGCCGGTATATTGCTGAAAGCCGGTGGGCAGAAGTTATTTGAAAATCATCTCCGAGGAGCCGAGGCTGAAAGTGAGTAAGCCCGGACGGATGTCTACCGTTACAAAGAACACGTATGATAGTACGTTGCTAAGCGCTATTAGTGAAAAAGCTAATAGAATTAGGGTGGTAACGCGGGTAAACCCGTCCCTACTTCATAGGGGCGGGTTTTTTGTGTGCTTTTAAAACATTCAAAGGAGTGATTGTAGATGAAGAAAGTAGATGTAAAAGAGTCAGCTGTAGGGAGAGAAACACGTATTCGTAAGCAGTGGAACGAACAAAGCATTTTTGAACAATCAATTCAGAATCGAGAAGGCGCGCAATCGTTTGTGTTTTATGAAGGACCACCAACGGCGAACGGTTTACCACACGTCGGCCATGCACTTGGTCGGGCAATTAAAGATTTAGTAGCAAGATATAAAACGATGGCTGGTTATAAAGTAGTAAGAAAAGCAGGATGGGATACACACGGTTTACCTGTAGAACTAGGTGTTGAGAAGCAACTTGGTATTTCTGGTAAACATGAGATCGAAGAATATGGCATTGAACCATTTATTCAAAAGTGTAAAGAGAGTGTTTTCACATATGAAAAGCAGTGGCGTGAATTCACTGAAAGCATCGGTTATTGGGTAGATATGGATGATCCATATGTAACTTTAAGGAATCCATATATCGAAAGTGTATGGCATATTTTGGGGACAATCCATGAAAAGGGATTGTTATATAAAGGACATAGAGTTTCACCATACTGCCCAAGCTGCCAAACCTCATTGAGCTCACATGAGGTTGCACAAGGGTATAAAACAGTAAAAGATTTAAGTGCAACTGTGAAGTTTAAAGTGAAAGATAGTGAAAATGAGTATTTTTTAGGTTGGACCACAACACCTTGGACACTTCCAGCAAACGTTGCGCTTGCTGTCCATCCAAATATGGAATACGTTAAAGCAAAACAAGAAAGTCATGTATACATTGTTGCGAAAGAACGTGTACAAGAAGTATTAAAAGAGAACTATGAAGTATTATCTGTTCATAAAGGCGAAGAATTATTAAACACATCTTATACAGCGCCATTTCCGATGAAAGAAGTTACAAATGGTTACCGCGTTATTGCAGCAGATTTTGTAACGGGAGATAGTGGTACAGGACTTGTTCATATTGCTCCAGCATATGGAGAGGACGATTATAGAGTTGTTCAAAGTGAAGGATTGTCATTTTTGCACGTTGTAGATGAAAAAGGTGAGTATACAGAAGCAGTACCATTTTTGAAAGGGAAATTTGTAAAAGATTGTGACGTGGATATCGTTCGTTATTTAGCGAAGGAAGGTTTACTGTATCATAAAGAAAAATATGAACATAGCTATCCGCATTGCTGGCGTTGTGATTCACCACTACTTTATTATGCAGGAGAAAGTTGGTTAATCCGAACAACTGCAATTAAAGATACATTTTTACAAAATAATGATTCTGTTACTTGGTATCCGGATCATATGAAACATGGACGTTTTGGTAAGTTTTTAGAAAATATGGTGGATTGGAATATTAGCCGAAATAGATATTGGGGAACACCATTAAACGTGTGGGAATGTGAAAGTTGCAATCATCAGTTCGCACCGAAGAGCATTGCCGAATTAAGAAAGTATAGTACGAAAGAAACACCAGAAGATTTGGAATTGCATAAGCCGTATGTAGATGAAGTACAAGTGTGCTGCGGGAAATGCGGAGGCACAATGAATCGTACACCAGAAGTGATTGATGTTTGGTTTGATAGTGGTTCTATGCCATTTGCACAATATCATTACCCATTTGAAAATAAAGAGTTATTTGAAGAGCAGTTTCCAGCGGATGTTATTGCAGAAGGAATTGATCAAACACGCGGCTGGTTTTATAGTTTATTAGCAGTATCAGCACTATATACAGGAAAAGTACCGTATAAACGAGTGTTATCACTAGGGCATGTTTTAGATGAAGAAGGGCAGAAAATGTCTAAAAGCAAAGGAAATGCACTAGATCCAGTTGATTTAGTAGATAAATTTGGTGCAGATGCGCTAAGATGGGCTTTACTTGTTGATAGTGCCCCGTGGAATGCGAAGCGTTTTTCTGAAAGAACAGTACTGGAAGCGAAATCTAAATTTGTAGATACATTAGTCAATGTGTATAGCTTCTACGTTTTATATGCAAATTTAGATGAGTATAATCCGAAAGAAACGTATGATGTAAAGCTTACGAAATTAGACGAATGGGTATTATCAAGATTGCATAGTACAACGAAAAAAGTGAGAACTGCACTTGATGATTATCAATTTACGAATGCAGCTCGTGAAATTGCAGCACTTGTAGATGAAGTGAGTAACTGGTATGTAAGACGCTCACGTAATCGTTTCTGGGAATCTGGTATGAACGCTGAGAAAGCAGCTGCGTATGAGACACTTCATGAAGTGCTTGTAACAATTAGTAAATTAATTGCACCATTTACACCGTTTGTCGCGGAAGACATTCATCTAAATTTAGAAGGAAGCAGCGTTCATTTAGCTGATTATCCAGTTGTAAATGAATCACTACTTCAACCGAAATTAGAAGCGGAAATGGATGCTGTTTTACAAGTTGTTGAACTTGGAAGAAGTAACCGTAATCAGCATTCTTTAAAAGTAAAACAGCCGCTAGCAGAACTTGTATTACTTGAGCATAACGAGAATGATATGGATTGGGAATCTTATCGTGATATCGTTATGGATGAGTTAAATGTAAAAGCATTCCATGTTGAACTCGATGAAACAAAATACACATCATATCAATTGAAGCTTAATTTTAAAACAGCGGGGCCGAAATTCGGTAAAAATGTGAATGCAGTGAATGGTTGGCTAAAACAATTATCACAAGAAGAAGTACAAAACTTTGTATCAACAGGAAGAGCAGTTTACGAAGCAACACCAGGAGAAGAAGTAGTTGTAACTGCTGAAGATGTGTTAGTTGAGAAAGTTGCAAAATCAGGATTCTCTAATACGACTAACGGACAATATACAGTTATGTTAGATACGAATGTAACGGAAGAATTGTTGCAAGAAGGAGTAGCGCGTGAATTCATTCGTGCGGTTCAAGAATATCGTAAACAGTTGAATTTACCAGTTAATTTACGAGTCGATGTTATTCTTGATACAGAAGTAGAGCTACAGCGAACGTTAACGAACCATAAAGATTTATTGGAAGAAAACTTACTCGTTAAACAATTTACATTTGGTCACTTAACGAACGAAGACGATGAACTTTCTTTAGGTGAAACGAAAGTTCGAATTAAATTAAGCGCGGCTCATTAAAGGAAAAGGAAGTTGGAATAATTCCAACTTCCTTTTTGTATGATGGAAATTTATCCGGCTAATTTCCTCATAATCCATTCGATAGGACCTCTAGAAAATTTCTTTCTCCATAACACACTAATTAAAATGCTGAAAATGAAAAATGCAGTAGCAAATAATAAAACGAATAGTAGTGATTGATTTTCCATTCTATTTAATAGAATTAATGTCCCAATACCGATAAATACATGACTGACATAATGAGTTAATGTTAATTGTCCTGTTTGCACAATGGAAGTGACAAACCAATTATTTCTATATTTTTCAGCGATATAGAGGCAAATGATTAATATAGCAATAGAGGATCCTGTAGCAGATAAAATATATAATACATTTGGTAAGATGGGTCCTGTATTAAATAAAAATGTGGCGGTCTCTCTGCCGATGTATGGAATAAAAAAGTGTGTAAGTCCTTTTGATAAAAGTTCTGTCAATATTGTGATTGTAATACCGAGTAAGAGTAATCTTTTTTTTATTTTTTTATTATGAAGATCTAACCTGCCAATTAACATACCGATTAAGAAGAACGAGAACCAAGGGAAAATAGGGTGATAGCCATTAAAGAATAAGTTGCGAAGAAAACCCTTTATTGTCCAGAAGTCTACATAATTTATAAATGGAGTTGGACCTACCCAACCCTCGAAAGTATTGAAAGTAAGCTGAAGAGATTGTGCGAACAATAAAATAATGATAGAAAGAAAAAGTAATAGTTTTTTGCGTACTGTCATGAGTAATGCAGCAACGAAAAGGTAAACACCATAGTAGTGTAATATATCCCCAGTCCACTCCATTACATATAGTAGTAATCCTAAAATAAATAAGAAAAGTGATCGTTTCCATATGGTCTTTCGGCTATTAGAAATTTTTATTTGTTCATTGCTAGCAACGGCTGACCTAGTCATTAAAGTTATACCGATGCCAGCAAGTATAACAAACAAAGCAGAGGCTCTACCTTCAAATAGTGACATGAAGGTTATTAAAAAAGGGGGACCATTTCCTTCTGCACCTGTTATCACCATGAAATTAACAAGTAGCATACCAAACATCGCCCAAGCTCTAGCAAAATCTAAGCCGATAATGCGTTTTTTTGTATTCACTTCAACCCCTTCTTTCAAAAATGTTATTTACAGCTTCAATCCAAATTTGTTTATAATCTATCTTTGCATCAATCATCATAAAATTTCCGATATTATCAAGCACTAATGCTAACATATGAGCTTTTGAAACTAGATTTTTATTTTCAATTAATTGAAGTTCATTTGCTTTTATAAGGAGTACTTCAAATCCATGTAAGTATTCTGTTTGCACAGTTAGTAATCGATCTTTGTACATCTTGTTTCTTGAAGATAGTAATACATATTCTTGTAACACTCGGTTAAAATAAGGGTCGTTTCGCTGTTCATCAATTATTTTAAGGCCAATTGCAATACATTTTTCAATAAAATTTGATTTTGTAAACTCTTCTGTATGGAAATAAGAAGAGAACTGCATAGCTTTACATAATTCAGTAAAAATACATTCAATTAAAGCATCTTTAGACTTAAAGTAGTAATATATAGATGGTTTTGCGATACCAACCTCCTCACCAATCATCGTATAAGTTGTTTTAACAATACCGTACGTAGCAAAAAGGCGATAACTTGCTTCCATTATTGAAGAGAGTGTTTCTTCACTTTTACTCATATAGATCCTCCTAAAAAAAGGTTATTTAAATCGTATCACTTACAAGTGATTTTTTCAACCTACCGTTAGGTAAAAAATAGTCTATTTTTTTAAACAGTAATATGAAAAGCTTTAGGGATAAGGAATGGATTTAGAAATTTCTTTCTAAAGTATTGTGTTCACTTTACACATAAATATTGAGAAAATTTCACTTACCCTAAATGGAAAGGTAATAGAAGTGTTCATAGAGAATTACTCGTAGATTCAATTTTTATCCATCCGTTTTGCGGGGAATGATTGCCTAGTGGTAATGGGATAAGGTTGAGCTACTTTATTAGGGGGAGTGGTTCTATGTTTAATAAAAAAATGGTGGCAATGGCAATGACCGTGCCGTTAGTAATGGGGACGATTTCTACGGTTTCGGCATTGGAAAAACAACAGCAAGTAAAGTTAGAAGCTTATTCGCCACAGAAAAAAGCAACTGAATATTTAAAAGAAAATGCTGCGCAGTATGGATTGAAAACAGATCTTTCAGACTTGCAATATATTTCTACAACAGAAACATCAGTAGCTTCATATGTTAGGTTCCAACAAGTTGTTAATGGTGCACCTGTATTTTCAAAACAAATAACAGTTACGCTTAACGGAGAGGGAAAGGGAGTACTCGCTGTTTCTGATTATCAGCCTGTTACAGGTGTGAAGGAAGTAACGACAAAAATTAGTGAAAAAGATGCAATACAAAAATCAATGGCGTATGTTGGAGAAGCAAGTGAGCAAAATTTATGGGCTCCTACAGATAAAGAGTTCGGATATATTGTTGAAGAAGGAATTGCTCGTCCAGTATATAAAGTTGTAGTCCATTCTAATAATCCATTTGGTGCATGGGAAACATTTATTGATGCAGAAAATGGAAAGTTAATTAAAAAGGTTGATATAAACCGAAAAGCTGAAGGGTCAG
This sequence comes from Bacillus cereus group sp. BceL291, assembly GCF_051776705.1. NCBI lineage: Bacteria > Bacillati > Bacillota > Bacilli > Caryophanales > Bacillaceae > Bacillus > Bacillus cereus group sp. BceL291. The sequence continues at coordinate 25,111 of NZ_JBPWAP010000004.1, forward strand.
GAAAAGTATTTTTACCTAACCCAGTCGTATCTAGCGGTAGTAAAGTAGGCTTAAAAGATAATAACGATGCAGATTCAACAGCTCTAACGAACCAACTGAAAACTGTTACGTTAAAAGGTTTAGATGGAACAGGATTTTTAATTGGAGAATATGTAACGATTTCTTCAAAAGCGAAAACAAAATCTACGAATTTACAATTTAACTATACACGCGCAAATGATAGCTTTGAAGATGTTATGTCGTACTATCATATCGACACATTGCAACGTTACATTCAAAGTCTAGGTTTTAAAAATATTAATAACCGTTCGATAAAAGTGAATGTTAATGGTACAACTGATGATAACTCATTCTATTCTCCATCAACAAAAGCTTTAACTTTCGGTACTGGCGGTGTTGATGATGCAGAAGATGCTGGTATTATCGCACATGAGTATGGGCATTCGATTCAAGATAACCAAGTTCCTGGCTTTGGTAGTTCAGCAGAAGGTGGAGCGATGGGAGAAGGATTTGGCGACTTCTTAGGTGCTACATATGAAGATGCAGTATCGACTACTGGATATGGTAAAGCATGTGTTGGAGAATGGGATGCGACAGCTTATTCTAGTTCAGATCCAACATGCTTACGCCGATTAGATACGAATAAAGTATATCCGAAAGATATAACGAATGAAGTGCATGATGATGGTGAAATTTGGGCTCAAGGCCAATACGAAATGGCACAAGCTTTTGGCCGTGATGTAGCAACAAAAATCATTTTACAATCACACTGGTCATTAACACCAAACTCTAAATTCAGTGATGGAGCGAAAGCGATTAAGCAAGCGGATGCTCTTTTATATGGCGGACAACATGCTGCTGATATCGATCGCATTTGGGCAGCGAGAGGCATTAGTACGAATTAATATAAAAAGTCGTGGCATTTATAAGCCACGACTTTTTAATTTGCTTAAGAACTGGTACTAGTAAATAAAGCTATATCAATGATAGTGTGAATATATCCGTATCCCATTTACTTTTTAGCTTCTTTAAAAACAAAATGCTCTTTAAATTTTCTAGATTCAACTTTTTGACCATTTCGCATCGATCGGAATGGGTGTTCTTGCCATGTAATAATAACATCAACTTCATCTGCTTTTGTAGCAACGGGTAAATTAGCGTGTTCAAATCCAGTTTTTCCACTTGCCAAACGACTTTCCTTTAGGGAAAAGAGTTCATATTTCGTTTTCTTATTTGGTTCGTTGCGGAATACTTCGACGTTTACATTATATACTTCACTATTCCCGACATTCTTTACTGAAAAATGATATGTTTGAAATTCATCTTTTTTAGCTTGAAGCATATTCTTGTTTGTTTTTTTCGGTTTATCAATATTCACTTGCCATTGATCAGAGTTTTGAGAGATTGGTAAAGATTTTGGTGAATAGGCATACGTTTCGTTTACTACAATTAAGCAAAACAAAAGGAGAAAGAAACTAATTGCTTTTTGCATATACACACCTCGCTTTAAAATTTTTATTAATATGCGTAAATGAATTAGTTTTTATGTAAAAATTGGAAAATATTAAAGGTGTAATTTTGGATGTAATACATAAGAATATGTATTACAAAATTAACTTTTCACACTTTAGAAGAAGTTAGGAGTTATAAAACCAGAATGTTTCAAAAAAAGCTTGCGTTTTATAAGATAAGGAGTTAGAATACTCTGTAAATATAAAAAGTGATGATCAGGAAAAGTACATGGTGCAAAGGTCTACAGAGAGCAGCCAGTTGCTGGAAAGGTTGCGATACCGCATGATGGAAAGACACCTGTGAGTGTTGCTTTGAACGTGATTATTAGTAAAAGCAAACGGTACCTACCGTTATCAGGGCTAAGATGGTCAGTATGACAATTTGGGTGGTACCGCGGAAAAAAATCCGTCCCTATTTATAGGGGCGGATTTTTGTATTCTTTGAAAGGGGGTGAGTGACCGTGGATGATGACGATGACAACAATAACGTAAATAAATATAAAATTACTGGAGGGAAAAATAATGGATTCAATAATGAAGCGTTCACTCACAAAAGAATGTAAAAAGCAAAGTGGAAAGGTTGTATTACTTCAAGGATGGGTAAAAAAGATTCGACATCTTGGAAATGTTAGTTTTTTATTATTACGGGACAGAACAGGAGTAATTCAATGTGTATTAGAAAATGAATTGGCTGGATATAAAGTTGATGTAGAAAGTGTCGTCCACGTAATTGGTGAAATAGTCGAGACATCGAAAACAGAATTGGGTGTTGAAGTACTTGCTCATGAAGTGAAAGTAATAAACAGTGCAGAGCCACTTCCATTTGAAATAAATAAAAAGAAGTTACAAGTTGGCTTAGATCAACTACTTAATGAGCGAGTAATATCATTAAGGCATGAGCGAACCGCAGCGATTTTTAAAGTGAAATCTACACTCGTTCAAAGCTTTAGTGAATTTCTTATAGAGAACGATTTCACACGGATCTTTACGCCGAAAATTGTTTCGCAAGGGGCAGAAGGAGGAGCAAATGTTTTTAAGCTTCCATACTTCCAAAAAGAAGCTTATTTAGCACAATCACCACAGTTCTATAAGCAAATGATGGTGGCAGGTGGGTTAGAACGAGTTTTTGAAATTGCACCTGTATATAGAGCGGAACATCATAATTCTTCCCGTCATTTGAATGAATATATATCGTTAGACGTAGAGCTTGGTTTTATTCATGATTTTTATGAAGTGATGCAACTAGAAACGGATGTTTTACGATATATGTTTCAACAAGTAGCGAAAAAATGTGAAATAGAACTACAACTATTACAAATAGAAGTACCTGTTATTACTGAAATACCTAAAATTACATTGTTAGAAGCACAAGAAATTTTGAAAAGTAAGTATCGTAAAGAATCTCCTGTAGGGGATTTAGATACAGAAGGTGAAAAGTTACTAGGGAAATATGTGAAGGAAATATATAATAGTGAATTTGTTTTCATTACGCATTATCCGAAAAAAGCGAGACCGATGTATACGATGCCGAATAAAGAGAATCCAGCTATTACTGATTCATTCGACTTATTATATAAAGGATTAGAAATAACGTCAGGGGCACAGCGAATTCATAATTATGAAATGTTACTCGTTTCGTTTAAAGAAAAAGGATTACACCCAGATAAATTTCAATCTTATTTAAATACATTTCGATATGGTTGTCCACCACATGGAGGTTTCGGAATTGGGTTAGAAAGGGTTGTATATAAACTTTTAGAATTAACAAATGTACGAGAGGCGAGTGCTTTTCCGAGAGATTGTACTCGTCTCATACCGTAAAAAGAATCTTCGCGATTATCGCGAAGATTCTTTTTTTATAGTTCGTTTGAAAAGGTGAAAATATAGACTCTTTCTTTTTCTAATAAGCTTAGTAAAAGTCAGTTGAAATATGAACCATTTCGACAAAAAAATCAATATACCCTTGACAGTTACAAATATAACAGATATACTTCATATTAATTTCAAAAGAAAATATATTCTAAATATTAAAATGTGTTGAATAGGAGTAGTAAGGTCATGTATTTGTACAGAGAGCTATGGGTTGGTGTGACATAGTCAAATAACATCCTGAACTCGCCTAGGAGCAGTAAGGTGGAACGGAATTACATTCTTAGTAAATCTTAACGGTTAACCTTCGATATTAGGTTTGTAATCAAACGATTACTACTAAGGTGGATTCATAATGGAATCAATAAGGGTGGTACCGCGTTAAGTAAATGGCTTAGCGTCTCTTTATATAGAGATGCTAGGCCATTTTTTTATTATATGGAAGAAGAAATGGAGGGTTTATTTGAATAGGTTTATAAAATTTATTTATTTATATAAAAAGATTTAATTAGGAGGAAAATGAGATGAAACAGACGGAGCAATGGACTTCGAAATTAGGTTTTATAATGGCGGCAGCCGGATCAGCAATTGGACTTGGTGCGATATGGAAGTTCCCTTATATCGCTGGGAAGAGTGGGGGAGGAGCGTTCTTTTTAATATTTATATTATTTACTGTTTTAATTGGACTACCGCTACTTATAGCTGAATTTATGATTGGACGCAGTACGCAGAAACAAGCAGTTGGAGCATTTAAAAGCATCGCACCAAATACGGGATGGCATTGGATTGGACGCCTTGGTGTTGGAACTTGTTTTATACTACTTTCGTTTTATAGTGTTGTAGGTGGATGGGTATTAATTTATTTATTCAGAGGAATAACTGGACAACTGATTACTCCAGGACAAAATTACGGTACATTATTTACTGAAACAATTGGGAATCCTGCTTGGGCTATTATGGGACATTTCGCTTTTATGTTCATTACGATATGGGTTGTATCAAAGGGTGTACAAAACGGAATTGAAAAAGCAAGTAAATATATGTTGCCAGCATTGTTCGTTTTATTTGTCGCTCTTATTATTCGTTCGTTAACACTTGATGATGCAATGAAAGGTGTGAAGTTTTTCTTACAACCAGATTTCTCAAAGATTACTTCGGAAAGTATTTTGTTCGCAATGGGGCAATCATTCTTTGCAATTAGTATCGGGATTTCAATTATGGTTACGTATAGTTCCTATTTAAATAAAAAAGAAAGTTTACCAAAATCAGCAATAACAATTGTTGGATTAAATTTATTTGTTTCATTATTTGCAGGTCTTGCTATTTTTCCAGCCGTATTTTCATTAGGAATGGAGCCAACAGAAGGACCTGGATTACTATTTATCGTATTACCATCTGTATTTAGTCAAATCCCATTCGGTGGATTTTTCTTAACAGTATTTCTTGCACTATTTACATTTGCGACATTAACATCAGCATTTTCTCTACTAGAAACTGTTGTTTCAGCATTAGCAAATGGTGAACAAGAAAAGAGAACGAAATTATCATGGATGATCGGTTTCGGCATTTTCTTGGTAGGTATACCATCAGCGTTATCATTTGGAGTATGGAGTGATATTACGATTTTCGGAAAGAATATTTTTGATGCAGTAGACTTTTTATCTAGTAATATATTAATGCCACTTGGAGCACTATTTATTAGTATTTTCGTTTCATTCAAAATGGAGAAGAAGGTACTAGAAGCAGAGTTTTTTGTAGGTGGAAATTATGGAAAGAAAGTATTTACTTGTTGGGCATTTTTACTTCGATTTGTAGCACCACTTGCAATAATTATCGTCTTCTTAAATGTAATAGGAATTATTTAATATTAAATGTTATAATATTCAGTAAAAAAAGGGGGGTGGTGATTATAAAGGAAAATTTGATAGAAGCAGGGAAATACATGAATATTAGAGGGAAAAAGCTATACGTTGAAACACATGGAAATCCTAAAAATAAGCCAGTCTTATACTTGCATGGTGGACCAGGAGAAAGTTGTTATGATTTTTCATTTCATCAAGCGGAACGTTTAAAAGATTCTCTATATGTAATTATAATAGATCAAAGAGGTGTTTGTCGCTCAGAAGAAATAACTGAAGACGAAGCTTTTGGATTAAATGATTTGATTGAAGACTGTGAGGAATTAAAAAAAGTATTACAAATTGAGAAGTGGTCTATAATTGGACACTCTTTCGGTGGATATGTAGCATTGCTTTATGCGTCGATATATCCAAGTTCAATAGAGAAAATAATATTTGAAGGACCAACTTTTAATTTTGCATTAACAAGTAGGGCTTTGTTACAAAAGACAGGACATTTATTAAAAAAGTATGGAAAAGAAGAAATAGCAAAAGAATGCTTTGCTTATTCATCTAGCGATGCTAGTTCAGAAGAGTTGTTAGAAGCTTATATAAGACTAAGCGCTGAATTAGAAGAAAAAAGAATGGAGATTTACAATAATAAGGAAAATAGGACAGATGAGAGTTTATACAGTGATGAAGAGTGGGAAATATTTTCAAATCGCTCCAAAATTCACTTTGATAGATTAAAATTAGAGGGAGCATGTCATACATCATTATTATCAAAAATAAAAGATGTACAAAATCTAATGTTATTAATAGTAGGAAAACATGATGTAGTAACGTGTGAAGAACAAATTAAAACATTTAATAAAGATGCCCGAAACGGCAAGTATATCGTATTTGAAGAGAGCGGTCATTCACCTCATTATGAGGAAGCAGATAGATTTGCAGAAACAGTCATACATTTTTTGAAATGAAGAAAAGGGTGCTTCTATAAATGAGAGGCACCCTTTCTAAATTTCTGGATATGTGATTGTGATGTTAGGCCACTTACTTTGCCAATTCTTTTTTATAACTCTGTTTTTGTACATATGTAATCGTTCTTTCGATTCAAGAAAATGAGCTGTTGGTTTCACTTGTAAGGAAAGGACATCTTCAATACCACATGGGGCTGTTAAGATAACGTTGTTTAGTTCATCAAGTGTAACTCCTAAAGCCGTTGCTGTTTCAGGGAATTTAGAAATAGCATTAACAGAAGAAGAATATGGTGGCATATTATTCACTACATGCATACGAGCTTGATTTTTTACAGACCAAGGGATAGTAGCATCAATATTCATTAATTTCGTTTCTAATGATTGTTCGTATATCTCATCTTGATGTAGACTATCATAATAAATCACATCAACATCAGGCATAGCCGTTTTAGCTTCATAGTCATGTAAAGTATCCCAAATTTTAGAACGAACAAATCCGGCACAAATCCACCAATCAGGTAGCTCTAGTGATTTTGCCATTTGTAATACATTCATCATCCATTCGTCGTTTTCTATTAAGCGAATTATATCTTTCTCTGTTTTGATCTTCATTGATAAATTCACCTTTCTAGTAAATTAATGCATCAGTTCAATAATCCATAAAATCCAGTAAGCACCTGGTACAAATAGCAGTTGTGCTAATAATGTGCCGAGAAGTCTAGAAATCATTAGCCAACCATACATTTTACTCATAGATTCAGCGCCGCTTTCTGATTGTAGAGCACGTTCTGTTAAAAGAGCAATGCGTGGATCGAGTAATACAGTTAATAAAATAGTGGCGAAACCATTTACAAGGCCAGAAGCTGTACTTGCATTTGTTGCATAATCTGGATTTAAAAAAGAAGCGTAAAGGGCTGAAAGTACCCCTGCTGTATAAATAGCAGTAGCAAACATGTTAATAAGCATAATACGCTTTGGAATACCACCGATACGCAGTCTATGAATCATTTCTAACTTTGGAAAACGGACATATTTTTTTGTGTACTTTAATTTTTGAATGTTATTCGTTTTCATCATTCGAATGAAAGAACCGTCTGTTTCAAAGTTTTGAATGACATATCCAAATAATTTTGTCAAAGTTGGATAAAGAATGATCGCGATTAAAGTACCGATAGAAGCCGATAATAGTACGAGTCGTATAATATGCTCTAAATTAATAGAAGAATCTAGTTTTGCTTCATCGACAATACCACCGATTAAAAAGGCTTGTAGTAAGTTTGATGTTCTTGAAATAAGTAACACCATTCCTACAACAGACAAGGCAACCGCAATCTTCTTTAAACGTACTCCAGCTAATCGAATACTATAAGAGCTTGTTTCAACTGCGTGGATCACAATTGTGAAAGCCATTATAAAAATTAACGTAATTGACATTTGTTTCACCAGTTTCTATTAAAATAATTGTAACTTTTTTACTGTATCATATCTATCGTATTTTGTAACTGAAAGTATGTGACATAGGGAAATTGATTTTTCGAAAAAATAGATAATAATAGTATAATAGGGAGAAGTGGAAGAGATGTTAGCACTTATTTATACAGCAAATTAAGTGGAGGAATGAAGCATGTATAAAACATTTCTATTTGATTTAGATGGAACTTTAACTGATCCGAAAGAAGGGATTGTAAACTCGGTTTTATATGCATTAAAAAAAGTAGGAATTGAAGAAGTACATATAAGTGAGTTAGATTCATTTATAGGTCCTCCTATTCAGCAATCATTCATAGAGAGATATAATATGAGTGAAGGAGAGGTTGAACGTGCTGTTTTTTACTTCCGTGAGTATTTAAAGCAGCGTGGATTGTTTGAAAATAATGTATAAGAGGGGATTCTGAAGCTCTTGCAACAATTAAAAAGTTCAGGGAATCGCATATTCGTAGCAACTTCAAAGCCCACTGTATTTGCGAAACAAGTTATAGAGCATTTTCAATTAACGAATTATTTCGAAGACATCATTGGAAGTAATTTAGATGGTACGAGAATAAAAAAAGAAGAAATAATTGCTCATATTTTACAAACACATGAAGAACTAAATAAAGAAGAAATGATAATGATTGGTGATAGAAAGCACGATATAATAGGTGCAAATCAGAATGGAATTGCTTCAATTGGTGTTTTATATGGCTATGGCTGTGAAAAAGAACTGACTGAAGTTAGTGCGACCTACATAGTGAAAGATGTTGAAGAACTGTATCATTTTTGTATAGAGAAAAATTTAATACAGCAGTAAATATAGATTCTAGCAATCCCTTTATAACGTATGACGATGAATTCGTTTCTGTTTAAAGGGATTTTTCATATGTAATCGAATAATTATAATTAGACATTTTTAGCATAAAAATTTGTATGAATAAGAGGAGGGATGTCAGAATTAAAAGGTTAGTAGAAATTTATCAATAAAATTTAGAATATTCTGTTTAATGGAGGGGTAAAATTGGAGTTAGTTATTATATTATTAGCACTAAGTTTACTTATGTTCGTAGCATACAGAGGTTTTTCTGTTATTTTATTCGCGCCGATATTTGCATTATTTGCAGTATTTTTGACAGAACCTAGTTATGTATTACCTTTCTTTTCTAATATCTTTATGGAGAAAATGGTTGGATTTATAAAATTATATTTTCCTGTGTTTTTATTAGGAGCAATATTTGGAAAAGTAGTGGAAATGTCAGGAATTGCAGATTCTATCGCAAAAACAATTATTGAGTTAGTTGGTGAAAAACGTACTATATTAGCGATTGTATTAATGGGGGCTATTTTAACGTATAGTGGTGTTAGTGTGTATGTAGTAGTGTTTGCTGTTTATCCGTTCGCAGCTAAGTTGTTTCGACAAGCTAATATTCCAAAGCGTTTAATCCCTGGAACGATTGTTCTTGGAGCAGTAACGTTTACAATGGATGCGCTACCTGGATCACCACAAATTCAAAATGTAATACCTACAACATTTTTTAAAACGGATATTTATGCTGCACCGATACTTGGGATTGTAGGAGCAATTTTTGTTCTTACATTAGGTTTACTATATTTAGAGAGTAGACGTAAGAAGGCAAAAGCAGCAGGTGAAGGATATTTTGGTTTTAATGATGGAAATACTGAAATGGCAGCATCTTTGCAAGTAGAACAAAAAAATATGCCATTAATTAATAACATTGAAATCACAAGAGCGCAACAACTTATTGCATTTATACCACTTATTTTAGTAGGTGTAATGAATAAAGTGTTTACTATTATGATACCGAAGTGGTATCCAAGCGGTTTTGATTTTTCTGCAATTGGTATGAAAGCATTTGGAAAAGTAGAATTAAGTGCAGTAGTAGGAATTTGGTCTGTAGAATTGGCACTTATTATAGGGATCTTAACAACGTTATTATTATATTGGAAGCGAGTAGTAACAGGTTTCCAAGCTGGATTGAATACAAGTATTGGTGGAGCGCTACTTGCAACGATGAATACAGGAGCTGAGTTTGGATTCGGTGGTGTCATTGCAGCACTTCCAGGCTTCGCAATTATGAGAGATGGCATCTCTGCTACTTTCACAAATCCGTTAGTGAATGGTGCAGTAACGACGAATATTTTAGCTGGAATTACAGGCTCGGCATCAGGAGGAATGGGAATAGTATTAAGCGCAATGGGAGATAAATTTATTGCAGCGGCCAATCAATTTGATATTCCATTAGAAGTTATGCACCGTATCGTATCAATGGCATCAGGAGGAATGGATACACTACCACATAACGGGGCTATTATTACTATTCTTACAGTAACGGGATTAACACATAAACAGTCATATAAAGATATATTTGCTATTACTATTTTGAAAACGGTTGCTGTATTTTTAGTTATCGCATTCTATACTTTAACAGGACTCTATTAAAAAATTTGAATCGTAAAGATTCATCAAATCGATAATTTATATTATAAAATATTAATTAGGATAAGAAGGGGTGGGGGACTTGCAAGAGGTTTCTGAGTTTCGTATGCCAAAGTCGGTATTATATGGAAGGAATTCGCTTGAAAAACTGGGAGAACAATCAAAAAAGTTAGGGAAAAGAGCTTTTATAGTTACTGATACAATTATGGAGAAATTAGGATATGTTGAAAAGTGTATGCAACAACTAAATAAGAAAGGTATTATTGTTAGCACATATAATAAAGTGGATGCTGAGCCTACAAATATACACGTATTAGAAGCGTTATCTCTTTGTAAAGAGGAAAAGTGCGATTTTATTATCGGTATTGGTGGTGGAAGTTGTATTGATGCTGCGAAAGCGGTAGCGGTTTTATATACAAATGGTGGAGAAGTTGAGGATTATGTCCAAAAGGATATTGAAATAGAAAACAATCCACTACCACTTATTGCAATTCCAACAACTTCTGGTACTGGTTCGGAAGTTACAAGTGTAGCAGTAATTACGAATAAAAAAACAGATGTAAAAATGATGATGAAGCATCCTAGTTTTATACCGAAAGTAGCAATTATAGATCCAGTTTTGACAAGTTCGTTACCACCACAAATTACGGCAGCAACAGGAATAGATGCGTTATGTCATGCGATTGAAGCTTATATTTCTAAATTTTCACAACCACTTACAGATGTACTTGCTCTTTCAGCTATTGAAAGTATTATGAAATATTTACGTATAGCATATGAAGATGGACATAATATGGAGGCAAGAGAAGCGATGATGATTGCTTCCTTACAAGCTGGAATTGCATTTTCGAATGCATCAGTTACATTAGTTCATGGAATGTCAAGGCCAGTGGGAGCATTATTTCATGTACCGCATGGAATATCAAATGCCATACTATTACCTACAGTGTTAGAGTTTACAAAAACAAGTGCAGTGAAAAGGTTTGCAAAAATTGGACGTAACTTAAATAAGGATTTGTATTCGAATTCTGATGAGGAAGTAGCAGACTATACGATTGGGGAAATAAAAAAGCTTTGCTATGATCTTCGTATTCCAAATTTAAAAGAATACGGTATCGATGAAATTGAATTTGAAAATGCTATCTCTAAAATGGCATCAGATGCAATTGAAAGTGGTAGCCCAGCTAATAACCCACGTGTTCCATCATATGATGAAATCAAAGAGTTGTATCGAGAGTGTTTTAATTATAAGTATAAAGAATTTATAAAAATATCAGATTATTAATTTCAGAATATTCTATAAAAATTTCCTTGGAAATGAAAGTACAATTATTCTATATTATTACGTTAAAACAAGACTTTATATTCCAAACTTAAAGTCTTGTTTTATTGTGTATAATATATATAATAAAACGTTGTTATTAGTTTTATAAAAAAAGTTTAGGTAGGTGTTTATATGAAAACGATAGGTCTTATAGGTGGTATGAGTTGGGAATCAACTTCTGAATATTATCGAATTATTAATGAAGAAATAAAAGAGAGATTAGGAGGGCTACATTCAGCAAAATGTTTGATTAATAGTGTGGATTTTGAAGAGATTGAACGATGTCAGTCTAGCGGAGATTGGGATGGTGCTGGAGAAATTCTAGGGAATGCGGCATATTCATTACAAAAGGGAGGAGCAGACTTTATAATCATTTGTACAAATACAATGCATAAGGTAGTTGGAAAAATAAAGGCCAAAATTGATATTCCAGTCTTACATATTGCTGATGCAACTGCAAAAGAAATTAAAAGAAAAGACATTCAAAAGGTTGGTCTGCTTGGAACTAAATATACAATGGAGCAAGATTTCTATAAGTCACGTATTGAAGAGCATGATATAAAAGTAATAGTACCATCAGAAAAAAATAGAAAAGAAATAAATAAAGTAATATATACAGAATTATGTTTAGGAAAAATAGTATCTCAATCTAGAGAATATTATAAAAGAGTCATCGAAGAGTTAGTGCAAAAAGGAGCACAGGGAATCATATTAGGTTGTACAGAAATAGGGTTATTAATAAAGCAAGAAAACGTATCTGTCCCGATATTTGATACAACTCATATACATGCAATTGAAGCAGTCAAGGTAGCTCTAGATAGAGTATAATTATATTATGTAAACTTTATTCGTATATCTGGAAAACATTCAGAAAATATTTTATAATGTAAGTGGTTACATTTAAGGGGGAATGCGTATGTTTTCAGTTCAACCAATCGCATTTGTACATAATGAAAGAAAGGAAATAAAAGATGATGAGTGGGGAGAAGTAAGATCTCGTATAACTTTAACTGAAATGTATGCAGAAGAGAGTATACAAGGGGTTGAAGATTTTTCTCATATTGAAGTTGTTTTTTATTTTCATAAAGTAACTGACGAGCAAATTCAGTATTTTGCTAGACATCCTAGAAATAATAAGGATTATCCTGAAGTAGGTATTTTTGCACAGCGTGGGAAAAATCGCCCAAATCGCATAGGTGTAACAATTGTAAAGGTGATCAAAAGAGAAGGTAAATCAATTATTGTTGAGGGATTAGATGCTATTGATGGCACTCCTATATTGGATATAAAACCAATAATGAAAGAGTTTATGCCGACAGAAGAAATACACCAGCCTAAATGGGCAACGGATATAATGAGACAGTATTGGAAGGGGAATGGAGTAAAATGAGAATATATGAGGCAACAATTGCAGATTTAGATGGACTAGCATCAGTTTTTAATAACTATCGCATGTTTTATAGGCAAGATTCTGATTTAGAAGGGGCAAAAGTATTTTTACGAAATAGAATTGAGAAAAAAGAGTCCGTTATTTTCGTAGCAGTTGAAGACGGCGAATATATTGGGTTCACGCAACTATACCCATCATTTTCTTCTATTTCAATGAAAGAATTATGGATTTTAAATGATTTATTTGTACAAGCGGCGAAGCGTGGAGCCGGAACAGGTAAAAAATTATTAGAAGCTGCTAAAGAATACGCATTAGAAAATGGAGCAAAAGGTGTAAAGCTGCAAACGGAGATTGATAATTTATCAGCACAACGATTATACGCTGAAAATGGTTATTTGAGAGATAATCGTTATTTCCATTACGAATTAACGTTTTAAAAAATTAAGTTGAAAGAGACATTTTCAAGAAAAAGAATTTCTTTGTAATGAGAAATTCTTTTTTATTTTTGCCTAAATTAAAAAACATGACAAAAATAAAACGATATTTATTTATTGTTAAACAATAAATGTCGTGATAAAATTATGTTGCCATTAAATAAGTGAGGTATTGTAAATGAATCTTAAACGAAGTTCAACAACGTTCTTAAAAGTAATTATTTTTCTTGCTGGAATTTCAGTACTTGCTTTATGCATATTTTTAGTGCCGGAAATGGCGAATTTCGCAGCAAATTTGTATCCTAATATTGCTCCGATAAAATATCTTGTTTTCATTGTGATGTATGGAGCAGCTGTGCCTTTTTACGTTGCTCTTTATCAGGCTTTCAATCTTTTACAGTACATTGATGAGAACACAGCGTTCTCGGAATTATCAGTAAAGGCGTTAAAGAATATAAAGCGCTGTGCAATTACAATCAGTGGTTTGTATGTATTAAGTTTGCCACTTTTTCATTTTATAGCGAAAAAAATGGACCCTCCTATTGGGCTAGTGGGACTCATTATCGTTTTTGCTTCGCTCGTTATCGCCGTTTTTGCTGCTATCCTCCAACGACTTCTACAAGAGGCAATTAACATAAAATCAGAAAATGATTTGACGGTCTGAGGTGGCGGATATGACAATCATTATTAATATTGACGTCATGTTAGCAAAACGAAAAATGAGTGTAACGGAGCTTTCGGAGAAGGTTGGAATTACGATGGCGAATCTTTCTATTTTGAAAAATGGGAAAGCAAAAGCGGTTCGTTTTTCAACATTAGAAGCGATATGTAAAGCTTTGGAGTGTCAGCCAGGGGATATTTTGGAGTATAAAAACGATGAGAATACTCAATAAAAACAGATAACAAATGTAAATAATAGAAGTCAATAAAGAAGGGATAGCCACTAAGCTATTCCTTCTTTACGTTAATTGCTGTTACTAATAAAAAATATAATTTGAATTGCAATGTTTGCGTATCAAAAGGGAACTTGCTACCTTTTGAGGTGATCCGTTTTGTGGAATACAATTATTTGCCAAAAAGGCTATTTTAACTATGTTTTAAATTATTTCGGGTGAATCAAAATTTTCATTTGTATTATAGTTGATTTAAAACCCAGTTTGTTGCATCTTCAAAGTTATCTGCAATGTAGTTTGGTTCAATATGTGCCCATTTGTCTCGGTACGTATGTAAAGCATCGTATCCAGCGCCTGTGCGCACCAATATCGTTATCGCATGCACTGTTGCTCCTGCAACGATATCGGTCCAGCGATCACCAATTACAGCGCATTTTGTTAAATCAAGCCCGTGTTTTTCAGCTGCTTGTAGCAGCATACCTGTACTTGGTTTACGACATTCACAACCATCACCGTGTTTGTGAGGACATACATAAATATCATCAAAACCGAAGCCTTCTAATTCTTGTACAAAATCGGCTACAGTTGCAATTCCATCTGCGATACCAGGTTGATTTGTGAAAGAGAAAATTTTTATATTTTGAGCTTTTAGTTTTTGCAAAGCTGCTTTTGTAAACGGAAATAATGTAAAAGATCCCGGATAATGTATTGTAGTGTCACCACCAATTGTACCGTCACGATCAATGAAAATTGCTTTAATGTTTGTCATAGTTATAGTCCCTTCAATTTATAAGTAGTTTAAAAATGTTTTACAAATCTGTAGCCATTTACTTCATATCCTAATTTTTTGTAAAAAGGATGAGCTTCTACTCTTTTTGTTCCACTAACTAGCCATGTGCCAATGCAATTATGTTTCTTTGCTAATTGCTCGGCATAATCCATCAACACTTGTCCAATGCCTTTCCGTCGTATGTTAGAATCAACGCTAATAATTGAAATCTCTCCATAACGTGTTACATCTTCTAAATTTTCACGTATACGAAATCCAAGTAACCCAAATATAGCTTCTTCTTCCTCGTAAACATATAAAAAATCAAACGGACTCATTTGTACGAATTGTAATCGGTTGTTCATATCTTCATAGGAAATAGAGGAACCTTTTAATTCTTTCGTTAAAGAACAAAGTGCGTCTATATCATCTATCGTTGCTTCACGAATTTGAAAAGACATATTATCCACTCCAATAAAATGTAATCAAACATTTAATATTCTGTTAAAAAATGTTTTTTCCTGCTATGAAAATAAATATTTTATAATGATATATAGATAGTTATATGTTATTCTTTTCCTTGATTGTATTAGAAATGGAAAGAAGGGGAATGCATGTTAAAAGTAAATATCCGCTCAGCTGGATATGAAATAGGCGAAAAAATAATTCATGATATAGCTTTTTCTATCGAAAAAGGTGAACTAGTTGCTCTTATTGGAGCAAATGGTGCTGGGAAGAGTACGACGATTAAAACGATACTCGGATTACTTGTAAATATGGACGGTGAAATATCATTCGGTGAAAAGAAAAATCCGTATGCATACGTACCAGAACATCCAACATACTATGATTACTTGACGCTCTGGGAACATATTGAATTATTAATGGCAGCTCGTGGAAGTGAAATGGGAAGTTGGGAAGAACGAGCGGAACAATTATTACATACTTTTCGAATGAATAAGCATAAACATGAGTATTTATCAAAATTTTCAAAAGGCATGAAACAAAAATCGATGCTAATATTGGCGTTTTTAACTGAGCCAGATTTTTATATCATTGACGAACCTTTTATCGGTTTAGATCCGGTAGCTACGAAAGAGTTTTTAAATTATTTATATAAAGAAAAAGAGCGCGGGGCAGGAATTTTATTTTGTACGCACGTATTAGATACTGCTGAAAAAATTTGTGAAAGATTTTTACTCATTTCACAAGGTACATTAGTCGCAGATGGACATTTAGAATCTATTCAAATATTAGCGGAAATGCCGGGTAGTTCATTATTAGACTGCTTTGATGTAATTGTAAGGCGTGAACAACATGATTAAACAACAATTTTATAAGAGATTACGCCATGAACTTGAGCGGAAATGGAAGTCTATACGTTCGGTAACAGATTGGACAGTCGCATTATATATTATTATTCCAGCACTTATATTTATGGGAATCTATTATCGATCGCTATGGATAAATGAATTATCAACGGAAGAGACGATTTATTTCGGATTAGGATTACTCGCATTTTATGTGATTACATATGGAAGAGGAGTTCGTTCATTTTTTGAGCAAGCGGATAGTTTATTTTTAATTTCGTATGCAACACATATGCGAAAATTAGTCCAGTATGGCATGATGTACACATTTGTTCGAATAGCGATAACGAATATAATTGTAGTCGTTATTATGTTACCGGTGTTGATGGAAAGTATCGAAGTAACAGGGATACAAGTCCTATTATTTTGGGTATTCTTTACTATATTTCGATTTATGTTGTCGTTGTTAACGAGATTTATTCATGTACATGTGGGGAAACGATGGGTTTTATGGATTGTAAAAAATGTAGTATTTTCTATGAGCGTGTCCTTTTTTGGAATTAGTTTATTTTTTATTTATAAAAATCCATTGTATTCAATTTTATTTATCGGTCTAGTAATTTTCTTAAGTAGTGTATTAGTAAAAGAGAAAATGAATTATAAAAAGTTCTTTTTTAAAGAAATCGAGAAAGAAAAGGAGGAAAGCATGCGCTGGACGAGCGGAATTATGCAAGTTGGTGGTCATGCGGCTAAACCGAGTAGTTCGAATAAAAAACCGTGGATATTTCCTCGCTCTAAAAGACTTTTAGGGAAAAAAGCTGATTCTCGTATTGTCGAATCTTTTTTGAAAGAATTTTTCCGTACAAGTACTGCACGAATATTTTATATTCAAATTGTATGTATCAGTACTGTAAGTATAATTATGACTCCAAGGTGGATTGCGGCTATTGTTCTCGTATTTGCTGTAGTTGCAATTTCTCGCTATGCACGTGATTATTGGACTGAATTTACGAATAAGATGTTTCTTCGTGTATATTGTGATGAAGGGAAATTACTATTGTTAAGATGGAAGGCAGATCGTTATTTACTACTACCAGCAATACTTTTATATGGAATAGTTATACTTTCCCGGTTTTATTTATTGCCAGCTGTGATTGGTGGCATTGTTTTTATTTTATTGATTGTATGGATTGTATTTCTACCATTAAAAAAGAGCCATTGATGGCTCTTTTTCTAGTCTGTAACACATTGATAAATAAAATATACTAAAACGAGTATACTTGCGGCGGAATACATGACATCTAAAGTCATCTGATCGCCTCCTTATTTTTGTTGTATTTTTATTGTATGAAATCTTACAATTTCATATTCAAGTGAAAAATATGTGAACGTTAACAAAATTGTAAAGTGCAATAATTACAATCATTTTGTATAATAGAAGAAACCACCGTTATATAAAAAATAATGAGTGAAAGGGGAGGGAACATAAATGCCAAATTGGTTTAGAAAAACCTTAGTCGCACTAATTACCGTGTTTACATTTGGTTTAGTGACGCCTCCTTCCATATTACTTGATAATGCCAAAGCTGCGGACAAGCCTACGAGCACAGCTGGGCAACAAAGTTTGGAGAGCACGTCCTACACATATGAAGAAGCGAATGACAGGTTAACCACCGATACTTTTATTACTTATGCAATGCAAGAAGCAGAGAAGCAGTCGATGCAAAAGTTTGGTACTAAAATTGGTCCAGTAATTGAAGATGAGTTTAAAGATGTAATATTACCGAAAATTGAAGAGGCAATTGCTGAGCTTGCTAGTGATGTACCAGAAGATTCACTACAATCATTAGCGATTTCTCAAAAACCAGCTGGTGGGAATAATGAAAAGATTTTTCATGTCTACGATACGAAATCAGGAAATGATTTATTGCGTTTCCATGTAAGAAGAGATCATCCACCGCAAGATGGTTATTATTTTAATTTCCATTACCACCGTTTTGATGATGGATACTCTGGACATCATGAGTTAGGAAATATTTATTGGAATACGAATGTACCGCCGAAATGGCTTTCTTAAAAAGAACAAGAGAAAATCTTGTTCTTTTTTATTTTTATAGAAGGGACAGACAACTATGTTGTTGAATAACATAGGTTTAGAAAAAAGAAGCAAAGGGAGTATGGGAATGCAAAAATATATTGTTTTTGACTTTGATGGCACATTAGTAGACTCACAAAATATATTTGTACCGATTTATAATCAACTTGCTGAAAAACATGGGTATAAAGCAGTAAAGGAAGACGAAATTGAATATTTACGTAAATTAACGATGCCAGAGAGATGTAAACAACTTAATGTACCACTGTATAAATTACCGATATTAGCGTTGGAATTTTATAAATTATATCAGCCGGCTATAAAAAATCTCGTTTTGTTCCATGGGATGAAAGAAGTATTAGATGAACTACATAAAAAAGGCTACGGAATTGCAGTCATATCATCGAACTCAGAAGAGCATATTCGGGCGTTTTTACAAAAGAATGATATAGAAAATATACAAGAAGTGTATTGTTCTAAAAATTTGTTCGGTAAAGATAAAATGATAAAAAGATTTTTGAAATCAAAAAAAATAACAGAGAAAGATATGTTATATGTCGGTGATGAACAGCGAGACGTAGCAGCGTGTAAAAAGGCTGGAGTGAACGTAATTTGGGTATCTTGGGGATATGATGTTATTGAAACAGTGAAAAAAGATGCACCAGATTACATGGTTCATAAGCCGATGGAAATTGTGCAAGTAGTACAAGGAGCGTATTCTTAATATGAATACACTGCGAGCAGGCATTCATCATATTGAATTTTGGGTAGCAAATTTAGAGGAGTCCATTTCTTTTTATAATAAGTTGTTTTCCATAATTGGGTGGAGAAAGTTAAATGAAATAGCATATAGCACAGGAGAAAGTGAAATATACTTTAAAGAAGTAGATGAGGAAATTGTAAGGACGTTAGGGCCTAGACATATTTGTTATCAAGCTATTCATAGAGAAGTAGTTGATGAAGTAGCAGATTTTCTTTCTAGTACGAAAGTGAAGGTAATACGTGGTCCAATTGAAATGAATCATTATTCGGAAGGTTACTATACGATTGATTTTTACGATCCGAATGGATTTATTGTAGAAGTTGCCTATACACCAAATGCAGAAATGTAAGGGGAATAGATATGAAGATAATTACAGCACGGCAAAGCAATATACAAATAGTAAAAGATGCAGCGAATATTGAAGAAATTTCTAAAGGTTTCTCTCCAGATAAGAAATATGTAATTACGAATGCAAATAATGAAAAATATTTATTTCGGACAGGCGATATAAAAGAGTATGAAAGAAAGAAAATAGAGTTTCAAATTTTAAATGAAATGGTAAAACGTAACGTACAGGCACAAAGGCCAATTGAAATAGGTATATTGGAAGAAGAAGGTGTATGCTATAGTATTTTTTCATATTTAGAAGGGGAAGATGCGAAGAAGCTATTGCCTACGTATTCACCAAAAGAACAATATGATATTGGTATAGAGGCAGGAAAAGATTTAGCAAAAATGCATACATTTGAAGCTCCTAAGGATATACTTCCATGGTATGAAAGAGCTATGAAAAAACATAGTAAATATGTAGAGGTATACAAAACATGCGGAATAAAAATAAAAAATGATGATAAAATCATAAAGTTTATAGAAGAAAATGAAATATATTTAAAGAGCTGCCCGAATCGATTTCAACACGATGATTTTCATTTAGAAAATATAATTGTACGGGATGGAAAATATGTAGGTGTTGTTGATTTTAATGGCTATGACTGGGGCGACCCAATTCATGATTTCGTAAAAATTGCACTGTTTGCAAGGGATATTAGTATTCCGTATTCAATCGGACAAATAGAAGGATACTTTAATAGGAAAATACCAGAGGAGTTCTGGAAATTATACACGGTGTACGTTGGCATGACAGTTTTCTCCTCAGTTGTCTGGACATTACGAGCAGCGCCGCATATGTTAGATGATATGTTAGAGCGTCTTACTATAGTTTTAGAGGATCATAATAACTTTGAGTTATCGAAGCCAATTTGGTTTCAACCAGATAAGATTGATATGAAATAGAAAAGGTAGGTGTGATTCGCACCTACCTTTATTTTTTAACATCAAGATACTTATTTAATTTTCTTAAATGTAAGCGGCTGAGTACTTAATGTAGCTGGTACATGTAACTGAAGGGATGGGAATTCACCACTTACATTCATTTCATAAGCGAATAATAAGCTCATTTTCATTTGGAATAAGTCAACTTTTGTGGAGAAGATGTCGTAATGATGATGCCCTAATTGAATATCCATTTCCATAAATTGTACATATAACGAATCATCTCGTTTGTATACTTGTAATGTTCCGTATGCAGGATGTTCAAAAGTACCAGTATAATCCTCTAACTTGTGCGAAGGTGTAGTCCCTTTAATTTGTTCAGGGAGGGATTCAGTTGCTTCTTTCATCATTTCCTTCATTTTTTTAGTATCTTCTACAGCACGTTTATGCCAATCAATGGATTCTAATTCAAGTAGTTCGTCATAAATTTGATTAGCGAGATAAGTAGGAAGTAATGTTCCTCCAGCATTCGTTAAAATAACAAGGCCTATGTTTTCTGTTGGTATGAATGAAACAAGCGCTGAAAATCCATCGATATTACCGCCATGATGAATCACTTTTTTACCACGATAAGCGCTAATAAACCAACCAAGACCGTAACTATTTAATGGAGATTCAGGGAGTGATAAAACCGGTTGGTCTGGAATTGAATTGTGTGGTGTATACATTTGTTGTAATAATTCAGAGGAGATTAATTCATGATCTCCAAATTTTCCTTCATTTAAGTGGAGAAGTACCCAATTTGCCATATCTTCAATTGTGGAATTAATACACCCAGCAGCGCCAACTGTATCGATGTTACGGAATGGAACTGCTTTTATTTCACCGTCATTTTCAATGTAAGGTAAAGCGTAATCATCTGTAGTTTGTGAATCGTTAACAGAGAAGTTTGTATGTCTCATATTTAAAGGTTCTAAAATATGTTCTGTAGTGTATTGCTCCCACGTTTGATTTGTAATGTTTTCAACAATGTAGCTAATTGTTGCATACATTAAGTTGTTATATAGAAATGCAGTCCGGAACGGTGCATCAAGTGGTAAATGTTTTATTTTTTCAACGAGATCTTTTCGAGATAAGGAAGAACTGTACCAAAGAGCCTCATGACGACTCACTCCAGTTCGATGAGAAGCTAAATCCCGTCCTGTAACTTGTGAGCTAGCAAGTAGTTCAGATAAAGTAAAGTTAGGTATATAAGACGGGACAGGAGCATCCCAATTAAACTTTTTTTGCTGTGCTAACAAGCTTAATGAAAGTGTACCAAACGCTTTCGTTGAGGAACCGATTGCGAATCGAGTATTCGGTGTAACAGCCTCTTTTGTTTCCATATTACGATAGCCGAAACCTTCTGAAAGAATAACTTCACCGTCTTTTATAACAGCGACAGCAACACCAGGAACATTTAAATCCTTCATCATTTTTTCAACCGTGGTTTGTAAAGAAGTCATAACAGGTGTTTCAATTTTAGACATATTTCTAACCTCCAAATATAAATTTTGATCTACCGCACTATACTTTCGGTAATAGAAAATGAAAACCTTTTAAAATATGGAAAGTTAATAATTTTGTAAGAATTAGCGCAAGAAATTTTATTAATTAAGATTATTAAATTTACCATTTTTCATGTTATGATAAATTCCATATACGATTGAAAGAAGGTTTTCCTACATATGAAACATGCTGAAAATGAATACTTAAATTTATGCCGCCATGTAATGGAACATGGTACGAAGAAAGAAGATCGTACAGGGACAGGAACTGTATCTGTATTTGGATATCAAATGCGTTTTGATTTGAGCAAAGGATTTCCTTTATTAACGACAAAAAGAGTACCATTTCGCCTTGTAGCAAGTGAACTACTTTGGTTTATGAAAGGTGATACAAATATTCGCTATTTATTGCAGCATAATAATAACATTTGGAATGAATGGGCGTTTAAGAGCTGGGTAGAAAGTGATGAGTATACTGGTCCTGACATGACTGATTTTGGTCTTCGCTCACAACAAGATGAAGAATTTAAAGTACAGTACGATGAGCAAATGGAATTGTTTAAAAAGAACGTTTTAGAAGATGATGAGTTCTCAAATAAATATGGTTATTTAGGAGACGTTTACGGTAAACAATGGCGTGCTTGGAAAACGACAGCTGGTGAGACACTTGATCAATTAAAAGATGTAATTGAAATGATTAAAAAAACACCAGACTCACGTCGTTTAATCGTTTCTGCTTGGAATCCTGAAGACGTACCGAGTATGGCATTACCGCCTTGTCATACATTATTCCAATTTTATGTAGCGGACGGAAAACTTTCTTGTCAGCTATATCAAAGAAGTGGTGACATATTCCTTGGAATTCCATTTAACATCGCAAGTTATTCACTACTAACACATTTAATTGCACATGAATGTGGTCTTGAAGTAGGAGAATTTGTTCATACAATTGGAGATGCACACATTTATACAAATCATTTTGAACAAGTAGAAAAGCAATTGGCACGTGAACCACGTCCATTCCCGAAACTTACATTAAATCCAGATGTGAAATCTGTGTTTGATTTTGAAATGGAAGATTTAACGATTGAAGGATACGATCCGCATCCAGCAATTAAAGCACCGGTTGCAGTATAATTGTAGAGGAGATGAAAAAATGATTGTTTCATTTATGGTCGCGATGGACGAAAATAGAGTAATTGGTAAAGATAATAATTTACCTTGGCGTTTACCGAGTGAATTACAATACGTGAAGAAAACAACGATGGGCCACCCGCTTATTATGGGAAGAAAGAACTATGAAGCGATTGGTAGACCACTGCCTGGAAGACGTAATATTATTGTAACTCGTAATGAAGGGTATCATGTTGAAGGGTGTGAAGTTGTTCATTCTGTAGAAGAAGTATTTGAACTATGTAAAAATGAAGAAGAGATTTTTATTTTTGGCGGAGCGCAAATTTACGATCTCTTTTTACCTTATGTAGACAAGTTATATATAACAAAAATCCATTATGCATTTGAAGGAGATACATTCTTCCCAGAAATGGATATGACAAATTGGAAAGAGATTTTTGTAGAAAAAGGTTTAACGGATGAAAAAAACCCGTATACGTATTATTACCATGTATATGAGAAGCAACAATAATAAAAAAGATTGATGTGAGAATTCACATCAATCTTTTTATTTATATTCACCAATATAAGTTTATAGATGAGATTCGATAGTGCTATAATGATAGGTAGCATGTAAAAATGCTAAAATTTTCAAAAGTACTAATATAGAAAGAGGAGGAGAATCGATTGAGAAAGATATGGGGGATTCTTTTTCTTTGCTTAACATTCATGTTAGTTGGATGTGGTAAAGAAGAAAAACCACAAGAAGCGTTTGATACATATGTAAAAGCGTGGAATAAACAAAAATTTGCAGATATGTATGATCAACTATCAAAAAATGCAAAAAAAGATATTTCAAAGAAAGAGTTTACTGAGAAATATGAAAAAATTTATTCTGGTATCGAAGTGAAAGACTTAAAGGTAGAAACAGGGGAAGTAAAAGAAGATAAAAAAGATGAAGGTCCTGTTCCTTTTAAAGTAAGCATGGATACAGTTGGTGGTAAAATCACATTTGGTCATGAAGCAAAAATGGTAAAAGAAAAAGATGGAGATAAAGAATCTTGGAAAATAGATTGGACTCCTGATTTTATTTTCCCTGGCATGACGAAAGATAGTAAAGTGCGTATGCAGACAACACAGCCAAAACGTGGTGAAATATACGATCGTAATGGAAAAGGTCTTGCAACGAATGGGAAAGCTTCTGAAATCGGATTGATTCCTGAAAAGTTAGGCGATACTGCTCCGCAAACGAAAGAAACAGTAGCGAAGTTATTAAATACGTCTGTAGAAGAAATTGATCAAAAATTAGCTGCTAAATGGGTAAAACCAGGGTATCTCGTACCAATTGGAATTTTGCCTGAAGGGGCAACACAAAATACGTACATTGATTTACCAGGTGTTTCAACAAAACCTGTAAATGTTCGTACATATCCGCTAGGGGAAGCGGCAGCTCATCTGACTGGTTATATTGGAAAGGTAAATGCTGAAGATTTAAAAACGCTACAAAAGAAAGGCTATCAAGCTGATGACCCAGTTGGTAAAGCTGGCTTAGAGCAAGTATTAGAGGAAAAGCTACGCGGTAAGAAAGGTGGCCGTGTCTTTGTAGAAGATGCGCAAGGAAAAGAAATTAAAAATTTAGCAAAAACAGATGCTGTTGATGGAGAAAATGTAACTTTAACTATTGATAGTGTTGTTCAAGAAAAAACGTATAATGAAATGAAGGGCGAAGCTGGTTCAAGTGCAGCAATTAATCCGAAAAGTGGAGAAACAATTGCACTAGTAAGTAGTCCAGCATATGATCCTAATATAATTGCACGAGGGACATCGAAGGCACAACGCGAAGCTTGGAATAATGATCCGAAAAAACCAATGACAAATCGTTTTACACAATTGTCGGTACCAGGTTCTGTATTTAAACCTATTACAGCTGCAATTGGTCTTGAAACGAAAACGATTGATCCAAAAGAAGAGTTGAAAATTGAAGGATTAAAATGGACAAAAGATTCTTCTTGGGGTAATTACTATGTAACGCGTGTGAAAGATGCAAATCCGATTGATTTTGATAAGGCGATGAAATACTCGGATAATATTTACTTCGCACAAGAAGCTTTAAAAATCGGAAAAGACAAGTTTATGAGTGAAGCGAAAAAATTCGGATTCGATGAGAAACTACCAATTGAATATGGATTCCCTGCTTCTAAAATTGCAAATGACGGCATTAAAAATGATATTCAAATGGCAGATACGGGATATGGACAAGGACAAGTATTAATGACTCCTCTTCATTTAGCTTTAACGTATGCGCCGATTGTAAATGATGGAACTATTCCGTCACCGTATATTATTAAAACAGATAAACAACCAAAAGCTTGGAAAGAAAATGTAATTTCTAAAGGAAATCAGGATATATTAAAAACTGCAATGACGAAAGTAATTAATGATCCAGATGGTACAGGGAAAATTGCTAAAATTGATGGTATGACTCTTGCTGGAAAAACAGGTACAGCGGAATTAAAAGTATCAAAAGAGGCCGAAGGAAAAGAACTAGGTTGGTTCGCTGCATTTGATTTAAATTCACCAGATATGGTCATTACAATGATGATTGAAGATGTAAAAGGTAGAGGCGGGAGTAATATTCCAGCTGAAAAAGTAAAACATGTATTTCAAAAATAATATGTAATAGAAGGCTATCTCTATAAGTTGTAGAGGTAGCCTTTTTATACGAAAGAATTCTTAATATCTGTATACTAAATTTTAAGGAAACAAAGTAAATCATTAACTTACGAAAAAAAAGTAGCTATTTTTTATTGACATTGATTAAAACTTTTTGTATTATACTTACATAAGGTAAGTTATTAACTTTTAAAAAACAAATCTTGAATTAAAGATAAAGAGAAAAAAGGGAGAGAATACAATGACAAAAGTACTATTTATCACAGCAAATCCAAATTCAGCAGAAGGTTCTTTCGGAATGGCAGTAGGGGAGGCTTTCATCGAAGCTTATAAAAACGAACATCCACAAGACGAAGTTGTAACAATTGATTTATTCAACACTACAGTACCAGCAATTGATGCAGATGTATTTGCTGCTTGGGGTAAATTTGCAGCAGGTGAAGGCTTTGAAGCTTTAACTGAAGTTCAACAACAAAAAGTAGCAGCAATGAACACAAACTTAGAAACATTTATGAATGCAGATCGTTATGTATTCGTAACTCCAATGTGGAACTTTAGCTATCCACCAGTAGTAAAAGCATACTTAGATAACGTAGCAATCGCAGGTAAAACATTCAAATATACTGAAAATGGTCCAGTCGGCTTATTAGAAGGTAAAAAAGCACTTCACATTCAGGCAACAGGTGGCGTATATTCTGAAGGAGCATACGCAGCTGTAGACTTCGGTCGCAATCACTTAAAGACTGTATTAGGATTTGTCGGTGTAAATGATACTGAATATATCGCAGTTGAAGGTATGAATGCAAACCCTGAAAAAGCACAAGAAATTAAAGAAGCAGCAATTGCTAATGCTCGTGAATTAGCAAAACGTTTCTAATATAGAATGCTTAAAAAGTCCAAACACTTGCTGTTTGGACTTTTTTTCTTCTTTTTCCTTCGTTTGTCTAGTATAATGAAGGTCGGAATGATAATAGGTGGGGGTTCTGTATGATTCAAACGTTTTTTAAAATCTTTTATTTAATTTTAATCGTAATTGCGATTACACCGAGAATGTGGCGTCTTAAAAGACAAGTAAATACGATGGCGCCAAAAGAAAAAGATAATGCTGTGTATAAAACGACAAATTGGTTTGGTAAGAAAATGGTACGTGTAGCTGGAGGGGCAGTAGAAGTGAAAGGACTTGAAAATGTTCCGAAAGACAAGCCAGTACTAGTTGTAAGTAATCACCAAAGTAATATGGATATCCCTGTTTTACTAGGTTACTTAAATAAACCAATTGGATTCGTTTCAAAAGCAGAGATTAAAAAGTTCCCAGTTGTACCAACTTGGATGGAACTTATGAATTGTGTATTTATGGATCGTAGCGATCGTCGTCAATCTCTTCAAGCGATTAAAGATGGAATTGAACTATTAAAAAATGGACATTCTATCGTAATTTTCCCTGAAGGAACGAGAAGTAAGGGTGGCGAAGTTGGAGAGTTTAAGGCTGGTAGTTTTCATCTGGCAGTAAAGTCAGGTGTAGCAATTTTACCTGTAACGTTAGATGGTACATATAAGATGTTTGAAGCGAATGGAAATCGTATGAAGCCAGCTCATGCAACAGTAACAATTTCTAAGCCGATTACACCTGAAGATTATGCGAATATGGATATTAAAGAATTAACGAAGCATACACAGGAAGTTATCGCATCACAATTACATAAGTAATAAAAAAGGATTCAGCTTATAGTAAGCTGAATCCTTTTTTATTATGCTGTAGGTAAGACATAAAAGAGTACACAGAAGAACATCATCGCACTACCACCTAAAACGAACAGGTGCCATATGGCATGGTTGAAAGGTAGCTTTTCCCAAAGGAAGAATATAGCTCCGACAGAATATAAAATTCCACCTGCTAAAAGTAGTGAAAAACCATGTCCAGTTAGATTTTCATAAAGTGGTTTAATGGCAACGATTATGAGCCAACCCATAATGATGTAACATAAAGTTGAAGCCTTTATAAAGCGACGTACAAAGAAAATTTTGAAGACGATACCTCCGATTGCTAGTGTCCATATTATAGCAAGCAACGTCCATCCTAATGGGCCACGAAGTGTAATAAGTAGAAAAGGAGTATACGTGCCAGCAATCAATAAGTAAATGGCTGAATGATCTAAAATAGTAAATATTTTTTCTACTTTAGGATGATGAATGCTATGTAGCAATGTTGAAAACAAGTACAGTAAGAACATGCTTACACCATAAACAGTAAATGCAACTACAGCTGATGCGGTACCGTGCTTAGAAGCATGAATAATCAATATGATTAAGGCAGGGATGCTTAAAATGGCACCGATACCATGTGTAATTGCATTTGCAATTTCTTCTTTTACAAATTGGGTCATTCGTGTCATTTTTTCAGTCATAATGCAAATCCTTTCTACTATCATAAAATAATATGTCATTTCCCTTACCATATCATACACAAGAGCAATAGAAAATGAAATTTGT
Organism: Bacillus cereus group sp. BceL291; assembly: GCF_051776705.1. Classification (NCBI taxonomy): domain Bacteria; kingdom Bacillati; phylum Bacillota; class Bacilli; order Caryophanales; family Bacillaceae; genus Bacillus; species Bacillus cereus group sp. BceL291. Next base: position 53,313 of record NZ_JBPWAP010000004.1, read on the forward strand.
ATAATTGATTATATTTTTGAATTTTTTTGACAAAAGACAATGGATTTGTTGACGTTTTCAAACTTTTTTGACAAAATAAAATTATGTAATAGTAGGACAAGGAAACTACTAATAAAGGGGATGGGGAAATGTTTTCAAATATTGGCTTTCCAGGGTTAATTTTAATTTTAGTAGCAGTACTCATTTTATTTGGACCTAAAAAATTGCCGGAAATCGGGAAGGCTTTAGGGGAAACGTTAAAAGAGTTTAAAAAATCAACGAAAGAATTGACAGATGACGCATTTCAAGAAAAGGAAAAGAAAGAAAAAATGTAGTGTATTTTCCTTGTAATGGATAAATAAAGTGTGGTGAACGAGATGGAAGATCGGGAAATGAGCGTAGTAGAACATATTGTTGAGCTTCGAAAAAGAGTAATATATACGGTGTTATCCTTTGTACTATTTTTAATTATTGGATTTACTTTTACAAAGGATATTTATTTTTGGCTTGTAAAAGATTTACCAATGAAATTAACTGTTCTCGGTCCAAGTGATGTATTGTGGATTTTTTTCTCGATTGCTACAGTATTTGCTATCGTTTGTACAATTCCTTTTGCTGCTATACAAATTTGGTTATTTGTAAAACCGGGTTTACATCCAAATGAACAAAAGATGACAATAATGTATATACCGGTATTGTCTATATTATTTCTCGCAGGTTTATGTTTTGGATATTTCATTGTAATGCCGTTTCTATTTCACTTTTTAACTACGATAGGTAATGAAATGTTTAATACGATGTTTACGACAGAAAAGTATTTTCATTTTGTACTTAATTTAACAGTTCCATTTGCTGTGATTTTTGAATTGCCAGTCGTTGTAATGTTTTTAACTAGCATTGGAATACTTACGGCGGAATTTTTAATAAAAATAAGAAGGTATGCTTACGTAGCATTAATTATCATTGCATCTTGTATATCACCGCCAGACTTTTTATCTCATAGTTTAGTTGCAGTGCCGCTTATTTGTATTTATGAAGTAAGTATTGCGTTATCAAAGGTTGTTAGTAAGAGGAAAAAGAAAAGAGAAGAAATGCAGTCGAAAAGTGCCTCGTTATAAAGGCACTTTTTTATTTATTTGTTATACTATAGCTATAAACGTATACAATATATAGAAGAAAAAAATTATAGAATCTCCAAAATTTAGACAAACTTTGCGCTTTTATAAGCTTATACTAAATGTATTAAACAATTGATGGATAATGAGATTCCCGTCTCAGAGATATTTAGGACGGGAAGGTGAATTAGGTGGAGATGAATAGAGTATAAATCTTCTAGCCATAAGGACTACAGAAATCATATAAGTCTGATTTTACTCCACTTTAAACAACGTGTTACAGCGCAAAGTAGAGGAAGTTCAAAAATCCAATGAAAAAGAGGATTGATATTGTGATTACGAAAAGTTTTTATTTCACTCATTCAACAGGGGATTGCATTAAAATATTCGAAATCCCTGTCCTACAGGCACAGCATCCATTATCGTTTCTAATTCAGTCTCGTCTTCAATTATTTATTGCAAAAATTCAAAGACAAAAACACCCAAGATTTTCGTATTCTTTCCGTGAATATTTACAAAATTGTTTGAAGTGGAATGATTATTTAAATGTATATAAAACAAATACCCTTGAAAAAAATGCATGATACGAAGTACGGACAGGGTTAGTAAACTCTGTCTTTTTCATTTTAGATATGAAAATATAATTAATTTGATGAAATTTCGTTCCAAATTGTTGAAAGCAATGGGAATACTAGTATAATAACAAGGAGAGCGTATTGGAAAGGGAAGAAGTATAGTATGCAAAAAATTAAAATTGTAACAGATTCAACGGCAGATTTATCACAAGACGTAATCGAAAAGTATGACATTCATGTTTTACCATTATCAATCTCTGTAAATGGACAAACATATTTAGATCGCGTTGATTTACAACCTGACGAATTTATTGAAGAAATGATTAAATCAGAGGAATTACCAAAAACATCACAACCAGCTATGGGTACATTTGTAGAAATGTATGACAAGCTAGGGGAAGATGGAAGCGAAGTCCTTTCTATCCATATGACAAGTGGAATGAGCGGTACTGTAGCAACTGCAAATAGCGCTGCATCAATGACTGATACAAAAGTAACAGTTGTTGATTCTCAATTTATTACACATGCTTTAGCATATCAAGTAATTGAAGCTGCAAAAATGGCAAATGACGGACGCTCACTAGAAGAAATTTTAAAACGTGTAGATGAAGTAAGAAAGAATACTCGTTTATATGTAGTAGTGGATACATTAGAAAACTTAGTGAAGGGTGGACGTATCGGTAAAGGAAAAGCGTTTATCGGTTCGCTACTTAATATAAAGCCAATTGCTAGTCTTGAAGACGGTGTTTATAATCCTGTAACGAAAGTTCGTAGCCAAGGCCAAATTGTAAAAACATTAGCTAAGTTATTTGAGCAAGATACGGCTGGAAAAGTCGTAAAAGCTGTTGCAATTCCGCATGCGAAAGCAATTCCTTTAGCTGAAAGTATGAAAGCGGCGGTTGAAAAAGTGAGTGGATTTGCTCAATCAGAAATTTTCTATACAACGCCTATTATTAGTACTCATACAGGTCCGGGCGCAATCGGATTTATGTATTTAGCAGAGTAATAAAAAAGCTACTTGAAAATATATTTCAAGTAGCTTTTTTATGTAAATAGAAAGTAAGAAATAAGAAGAGCTACACAGGCACTACCGCTAATGATATAGCGAGTCTGTAAATATTCATTCATAGAAAACACCCTTTATCCTGCTATTTGCGGACAGTAAAACTCTCTACCTCAAATTTAGCTGGAGCAAAGAGGTTAGGTAGCGGGCTGCCCGTAAAAGCTTGATCGGTGAAGGCAAATAATCAGTGGGGATGAAGAAATCCCACTAATTAAAGTTTCACTATAGGATTTTCTATATTATATGTTGGATATAGAAAATCAGTCATTACGTTACACATGTAAAGTTTCAATTTTTTCGTTTATTTGCTTATCATTTGTTGCGTTACTATAAATAAAAGTTTGACCTAAAAAGAGTACATGCAGTTGTTCCCACGGTAACATGCGCAAATTCCAATTATTTCGAAGTCTAGTTATTGCTTCACGAGGTGCTTCATCGGCGAGTGCAAAAGCTCCGTAATGCATTGGTATAAAATGTGTAGCGTTTAAATCTAAATAAGCTTGCACGGCCTCTTCAGGTGAAACATGAGATACTTTCATAAACCATTCTGGTTCATAAGCGCCAATGGGCATAAGAGCAATATCAATTAAAAAGCGTTCACCAATTTCTTTGAAACCTTGGAAATAGCCACTGTCGCCACAAAAATATATGGTTTCCATAGTCGTTTCATTATCAATAATCCATCCACCCCAGTGAGACGTATTCATATCAAATAAGAATCTTCTCGTCCAGTGCTGAGCAGGTACGAAGTGAAAAGAAACTTCGTTAATTATCGTACTTTCCCACCATTTATACTCTTCTACATGTTTAAATTTCTTACGAGTAAATAATTTTTTTAATCCAATAGGTACAAGATATAGAACATCATCATTCAACTGACGAAGAGTTGAAAAATCTAAATGATCATAATGACCATGTGAAATAAGGACAATATCAATTTTAGGTAGTGCTTCTATAGAGAGTCCAGGTTCTGTAAGTCTTGGAACTAGCTTTAATTTATTAGCCCATACTGGATCTGTTAATATATTAAGTCCATTCGTTTGGATAAGAAAAGTGGAATGCCCAATCCATGTGATAGTCGTTTTTTCAACATTACTTTGTAAAAATGCACTTTGTTTAACGGGTGATTGTTCTACTAAGAAAGAAAAATCTTTTTTGTTTTGCTTTCGTTCTTTACGCCAGCGTAAAAAAGAGCGAATTGATTTTTTTGTACTAACATTATCCATATTTTCATAGCGCTTTGCCATGAACATCACCTCATTTAAAATCGTTGTATTTGTATTGTACCGAAATGTTGTTAAGGAATACAGTGTAAAACATGGATTAATGTTTAAGGAATTGTTAAAAAATAGGGAGAGGTATTTACAAAAGTAACAATAAAATTAGTTTTATCACTTTTATTTAGAGAAATAATAGTAAAAAAATATATTTTGTCTAGTAATTCGCTTGAAATAAAGAAGTAACATACGTAAATTCGTACGATTTCGTGAACAAATGTAGTAAACAATTTTCTCGTAGTGTTAACTTTTGTTATTATAAACATAACCTATTTAAATTTAGGATAGAGAAAAGAGGTTTATAAATGAAGCGTTATCAAAAAATAATTGGTCTTATGGTTGTATTTTGTCTCTTTGTACTTGCTGGATGTAGTGAATCAGGTTCAAAGCTTCGTAAACCATTAAATTGGGATTTAGAAACCTTCCAATTTACAAATCAAGATGGAAAGCAATTTGGTACAAAAGATTTAAAAGGGAAAGTTTGGGTTGCAGATTTTATGTTCACAAATTGTCAGACAGTTTGTCCACCAATGACTGCAAATATGGCCAAGCTTCAAAAGATGGCAAAAGAAGAGAAATTAGACGTTCAGTTTGTTTCATTTAGTGTAGATCCAGACCTTGATAAGCCAGAAAATCTGAAAGCTTTTATTCAAAAGTTTACAGAGGATACTAGTAACTGGAATTTATTAACGGGGTATTCGTTAGAAGATATTACAAAGTTTTCAAAAGATAATTTCCAATCACTTGTAGATAAGCCGGAGAACGGTCAGGTCATGCATGGTACATCATTTTATTTAATTGATCAAAACGGAAAAGTAATGAAAAAGTATAGTGGCATTAGTAATACGCCATACGAAGACATTATACGTGATATGAAGCGATTAGTGGGTTAAAAATAAGGGTGCATAGCACCCTTATTTTTTTGCATTAGTCTATCGATAAAATGTCATGTTGCTGGGGAAGTTTCGGCGCCCGAATTTCTAATACGCCATTTTGATAAGAAGCTTTTGCCGCTTTTTTATTAATTGAATACGGCAATTTAATCAATCTTGATGCTTCTGAAATGGAACGTTCTCGGCGATAATAGTTATGGGATGTTTGTTCTTCTTCCTCTTCAAGTATCTCTTCTTTTACAGAGACTTTTAAGTATTCACTTTGTATTTCAATTTGGATTTGTTCTTTTTGTATACCTGGTAGTTCAGCTGTAACAACGAGTTCTTCACCAACTTCATATAAATCTACAGGGAATGTTAATAAACGGTTTCCTTTTTGGAAAAAATGATTTAAATCAGCGATTACATTGCGAAGAGGTGTTTGCTCGAAGAAATCATCAATTTGCTTTAAGTAATTACGAACCGGTGGGCGAGAAGAATCTTTTTTTTCTTCACTCATGGTATTCCCTCCTAGAAATCAATTTGCAATATCATATGACAAAAGCGGAGAAAGGTGAGTGCCTAGTTTTCATGTTTTCATAAAAAATTGTTAAAAATGTGAAATGGAGTGATTTTTTTATAGTTTTTGGTCGCCATATTCAGTTGATTATGCTAGTATAAATAGGGTTGATATAGTAGTATAGAGACAGAATGAAAACTGAAAGAGGGTAAGAAGTATGTGTGGTTTTGTAGGATGTTTATGTGAAAACCCTAGAGAGTTTTCAGAAACAGAAAAACATCAATTTGAAAATATGAACACGATGATTTTCCACCGTGGTCCAGATGACGAAGGATATTTTCGTGATGAACATGTACAATTTGGCTTCCGCCGTTTAAGCATCATTGACTTAGAGGCAGGACATCAGCCGCTAACTTATGAAAATGATCGATATGTAATTATTTTTAATGGTGAAATTTACAACTATGTAGAATTACGTGAAATGTTACTTGAAAAAGGTGCAACGTTTGCAACGCAATCTGATACAGAAGTTATCATTGCATTGTATGCACATATGAAAGAAAAATGTGTAGACTACCTTCGTGGTATGTTTGCATTTATGATTTGGGATCGTGAAGAAAAGAAACTTTTCGGTGCACGTGACCACTTCGGTATTAAACCTTTATACATCGCACAACAAGGTGATACTACATTCTTCGCATCTGAGAAGAAAAGTATTATGCATGTGATGGAAGATAAAGGCGTTAATCCAACGTCACTACAACATTACTTTACGTACCAATATGGTCCAGAGCCAGAAACTTTAACAATTGATGTTAATAAAATCGAGCCTGGTCATTATTTCGTAAAAGAAATCGGTAAAGAGATGGAAATCCATCGCTACTGGAAACCTTATTTCAATGCTTCAAGTGCAACGAAAGAGGAGCATATCCAAGCAATTCGTGATGTGTTATATGATTCAGTAAAAGTGCATATGCGTAGTGATGTACCAGTAGGTTCATTCTTATCTGGTGGTATCGATTCATCTATCATCGCTTCTATCGCAAGAGAAATGAATCCAAATCTTTTAACATTCTCTGTTGGTTTTGAGCAACGTGGTTTCAGTGAAGTTGATGTTGCGAAAGAAACTGCTGAGAAATTAGGCGTTAAAAACCATAACGTATTCATTTCAGCGAAAGAATTTATGGATGAGTTCCCAAAAATCATTTGGCATATGGATGATCCTTTAGCTGATCCAGCAGCTGTACCATTGTACTTCGTTGCGAAAGAAGCACGTAAACATGTAACAGTTGTTCTTTCTGGTGAAGGCGCAGACGAGCTATTTGGTGGTTATAACATTTACCGTGAGCCAAACTCACTAAAAATGTTCTCTTACATTCCTAGCCCAGGTAAGAGCGTTCTAAAAGCATTAAGTGGTGCTCTTAAAGAAGGATTTAAAGGTAAGAGCTTCCTAGAGCGTGGATGTACACCAATTGAAGAGCGTTACTATGGAAATGCTAAAATCTTCCGTGAAGAAGAAAAAGCTGAATTAATGAAGTATTACAATGAAAGTGTTAACTATATGGATATCACGAAACCATTGTATAACGAGATTAAAGATTATGATGATGTAAGTAAAATGCAGTACATTGACATGTTCACATGGCTACGCGGTGACATTTTATTAAAAGCTGATAAAATGACAATGGCAAACTCATTAGAACTTCGTGTACCGTTCTTAGATAAAGAAGTATTCGATGTTGCATCTAAAATTCCAACTGAATTTAAGATTGCTAACGGAACTACGAAAGCTATTTTACGTGAAGCAGCACGCGGAATCGTTCCAGATCACGTATTAGATCGTAAAAAACTTGGATTCCCAGTACCAATTCGTCACTGGTTAAAAGACGAAATGCATGATTGGGCTATAAATATTATAAACGAAAGTAAGACAGAGCATTTAATCGACAAACAGTATGTATTAAACTTACTGGAAGCACATTGTGCAGATAAAGGCGATTATAGCCGTAAAATTTGGACTGTACTTGCGTTTATGGTATGGCACCAAATTTATGTTGAGCATAAATACGATACGAATAAGTTCCATGAAGAAACAAAACGTGCGTATAGCTTAGTTTAATTAGAAAAACCTTAAGATCGCATACGGTCTTAAGGTTTTTTTCATAAATAGGAAGTATTATTGATACAATAATAGTAAAAGGATGGACAACATATGATTACGTTTGAGAAAGTTACTGTAGAAAATGAAAGCGTTGTTAAAGAAATGTTTAAATCGCATAGTTTAGGTGAGAAAAAGGTACAGTACTGTGTGAAAGTTGATGATACATATATTGGTGTAATAGATTATAGTGTACAAGAGGAACGGGCTGTTTTATCACAGCTAATTATTCATTTTGATTACCAAGGTTACGGTTATGGTACAAATACGTATTTTACATTTGAAGAAATGATGAAACAAAGAAATGTGAAAGAAATCAAAGTGCTACAAGAGAAATTAACAGAAAAGGCGAAGTCTTTCATAGAGAGTTTTGGTTTTGCTTCAGAAGATGAAGAGTATGTAAAGAAAATATAACGATGATTATTTATGCGATACAATAAATATAAGGCAGGTGGATGTATGACGATGACTTCTGGTCTTGTATTAATTGGAGGGTGCTTTATAGTAGCAGAATTATGTCATATAATCATTCGGAAAAGAATGAGTAAGAAAAAAAAGCCGTATGAATTACAATACATCCCTGTCTTTTTCATTATGTTTTGTATGCTTAGTACATTACAAAATTTAATGAACTTTCCACCACTTGTAAATGTTTTTTTAAAGTTTGGTTTACTTTATAGTGGTGTTGGAATAGCACTTTTATTTATTTTATTTTGCATACGTTATGTTCACTATCAATCGTATATATTTATTTTAAATTGGTTAAAGCAAGATGATAGAAACCGCCTTACATAAGGCGGTTTTTTTATTTGCAATTGTAACAGAACCTGTACATTTCACATAAAATAGGACGAGTAGAAATGCAAACATATTACAAGAAAGGGGCGGGGCAATAAAATGAAACTTGTTATAGACGCAGGGCACGGTGGATATGATTCTGGTGCTGTTGGTAATGGTTTAGTAGAAAAAAACTTAACACTTCAAATTGCTAGACGCGTTCGAGACATTTTAACGGTAAATTACCCAATTACAATTAAAATGACACGTGATAGTGATGTGTTTATTTCTTTATCTGAACGTGCTAATATTGCTAATGCTTTCAGTGCGGATTATTTTATTTCATTTCATATTAATAGCGGCGGGGGTACAGGTTTTGAAAGTTATATTTATAATGCGTTATCCAATAGCAGCACTGCATATGCAAAGCAACAAAAAATGCATACAGCTGTCAATCCTGTATTAACAAAATATGGTCTTCGTGATCGAGGAGCAAAAAAAGAAAATTATGCGGTATTAAGAGAAACCACAATGGATGCAATTTTAACTGAGACTGCTTTTATTGATACAGCGTTTGATGCAAATTTATTAAAAAATCCACAATTTATTGAAGATCTAAGTCAATCGTATGCAAATGGAATAGCAGCTATTTTTGGAGTAGCTCCAAATCCACAACCCCCTAACCCACAACCGACACCTCAAACGAAGGGAATCGCTTATATTCTTGGGAAAAATGTAAATTTAAGAAATGGTCCATCAACTTCTTCCTCAGTTATTCGTCAATTAAATTCTCCAGAATCTTACGTTGTATATCAGGAAAGTAACGGATGGCTAGATTTGGGGAATGGGCAATGGGTGTATAATGATCCTTCGTACATTAATTTTGTAAAGACAAGCAATAGTGATGGAAGCCCGATTGGGGTTGCATATATACAAGGGATGAATGTAAATTTAAGAAGTGGTCCATCAACTACATCTGCAGTTATCCGCCAATTAAATTCTCCAGAATCTTATTTAGTATATATAAATGAAAATGGTTGGTTAAACCTTGGTGGAAATCAGTGGGTATATAATGACCCAGCGTATATTAAATATACTCAATATTAGGAATTAAAATGATAATGCAATATGGATGCGTATCCTTGTTATGTATAACAAGGATACGCATTTTAATAACAACATTTATTTTCATACTTATGCACTATGTTTTAAAAAGAAACCTTAGAAAAGCGGATAGAATCTAAATAGTATGTATTAAAAAAGTTTTCTTATATACATTGACAATGTATATAAGATACATTAATCTTTAAATGTTAATGATAATCGATTTCATCTAGGGAGGACATATGATACATACTAAAAAACTAATTATGTTCTGCATTATGATACTCATGGTTGTAATTGCAGGATGTAGTAAAGAAGAGAAAAAAGAAAATAATATATCAGCGAAAGCAAAAGATTCATATACGGTAAAGCATGCAATGGGTGAAACGACAGTAAATGGTACACCTAAAAAAGTTGTTGTTTTAACAAATGAAGGCGCAGAGGCTCTCCTAGCTGTGGGCGTAACGCCAGTGGGGACTACGAAACCACGTGCTGGTGATGAATGGTATCCTCATTTAGCGAAAGAGTTAAAAAACACGGAAGTTGTAGGAACTGAACGTGATATTAATTTAGAGGCTGTAATGAAGCTTAAGCCAGATTTAATTATCGGAAATAAAATGCGTCATGAAAAAATATATGATCAGCTAAAAGAAATCGCACCAACTGTTTATGCAGAAACATTACGCGGTGATTGGAAAGAAAACTTTACACTTTATACAAAAGCTGTAAATAAAGAAAAAGAAGGGCAAAAAGCTCTTGATGATTATAAAAAACGCATTGAAGGAATGAAAGAGAAGTTAGGCGATAAATTGAATTCTAAAGTTTCTATTATTCGTTTCGTGCCAGGTGATGTTCGTATTTATCAAAAAAACTCATTCTCGGGTGTTGTTTTAAATGATATTGGATTTAAACGACCACCATTACAAGATAAAGATGATTTTGCGATAAAAGGAATTACAAAAGAGCAGATTCCAAATATGGACGGAGACTACTTATTCTATTTCACGTCTGATAAAGATGCAGATAAGAATAATGAAGGAAATTCGTTAGCGAAGGAATGGACAGAAGATCCACTCTTTAAGCAACTACAGGCTTCTAAAAATAATAAAGTATTCCAAGTAGATGAAGTGATTTGGAATACAGCAGGTGGTATTGTAGCTGCAAATCTTATGTTAGATGATATTGAAAAATATTTTCTGAAGTAAATGAATAGTCGAGTGCATCCCTTTAAATAAGAGATGCACTTTTTTGTTTGTTAAAATACAGAAAATTCCTTCTTTTGAGTGTAGATAAGTTGTACAATTAAAACAATCATGTGATAAAGGAGTGGGGAAGAATGAAAGCTACTCATAAAGATTGGATTTTATTTAACGGAAGAATTGTAAATACGAAGGAAGAACAGCCGATGATTCCATTAGAGGAGAGAGGCTTTCAATTTGGTGATGGTATATACGAGGTATTCAGACTATATGACGGGAAGCCACATTTATTAGATTTACATTTAGAACGATTCTTTAACTCTATGGCAGAAATAAAACTAATTCCACCATTTACGAAGGAAGAATTAGTAGAAGAGTTATATCAAATGATTGAAAAAAATCAGTTTCAAGAAGATGGGAATGTATATTTACAAATATCAAGAGGTACACAACCGCGCAATCATGTATATGAATCAGATTTACAACCGACATATTTTGCAAATCTTGTTTCGTTCCCAAGACCAGTTGCTTCAATGGAGGCAGGGATTAAGGTGACAGTAGAAGAGGACATCAGGTGGAAGTTTTGCCATATAAAATCTTTAAATTTGCTTCCTAATATCATGATCAAAAACAAAATAAATGAACAAGGGTATCAAGAAGCAATATTAGTACGAGATGGTATTGTGACTGAAGGGTGTCATTCCAATTTCTTTATCGTGAAGAATAATAAGTTGATTACACATCCAGCGGATCATTTCATTTTACATGGTATTACACGTCACTACGTAATTACATTAGCGAAAGAGTTACATATCGATGTAGAGGAACGAGAGTTTTCATTACAAGAAGTATATGACGCTGAGGAGTGCTTTTTTACAGCGACGCCACTTGAAATATTCCCAGTCGTTCAAATTGGTGATGAACAGTTCGGGGCTGGTGAAAGAGGACCAATTACGAAAAAACTACAAGCTGCATACGAAGAGAGTATTCGTTTGTTTAAAGTGACAAATTAATCATGAAGAAAAAAGCTGGTATTCTTCCGGCTTTTTTTCATGATATAATTCAAGCATAGGACAAGTTTTGAAAACGCTGTAAAAAGGGGATTTAATATATGAATTATGAAGATTTTAAAGAAGTAATTCACGGAAGACGAAGTGTTAGAAAGTTTACAAATCAAGAAGTATCTACTAATGATATAAAAGAAATAATTGATTGTGCTCGTTACGCACCGAGTGATACGAATTCACAAACGTGGGAATTCTTAGTTATCATGAATCGAGAGAAGATTAAAGAAATTGAACAAATGACATGGGATGCATTACATAAACTTGCGGCAAAAGCAGCAGAAAATGGAGAAGAGAAAGCAGGGAAATTACTTACACGTTCTTTCGGACCATATGCAACAGCTTTCTCGGAGGCACCAGTATTAATTGTATGTTTGGCAACACCATATGAATCAAAGTTCCGTGAAAAGATATTTGATCCAATTGCTTTTGTTCCAGATTCCGTTTGGGAAGAAGAAGGCATTAAGAGTAGCTGTTTAGCGGCACAAAACTTAATGTTAGCTGCACATGCAAAGGGACTTGGTACTTGTCCAATGACAGGGCCAGTATTGCTAGCTCAAGATGAACTGCGCCAATATTTACAAATTGAGCCTGAAAAACAAATAAATATGGTTATTTCACTCGGATTTCCGAAAGATAAACCGAAGAAACTTCCAAGAAAAGAAGTAGATGAGATTACAACGTTTGTTTTTTAATTGCTGCATAGAAAAGACATTGAACTAACAATGTCTTTTTATTTTTGAGGGTATGTAATTCATATGTTGGGCTAAAATGATAGATAAGAGGGAATTACTATTTATTTCATAAAAAAAATTAATGTTCTATTAAGGAAAGTATGATACATTAATCGTGAGCAAGATTCTATTTGTTCATGAAAGTGTTGAAAGTAGTCTCAAAATTTAAAAGTTATTTTTGTATAATAAATTATAATGAAGTTACAGGGGGGATGAATTTTGAAAAAATTCATAATCACTGGATTGTCTGTATTGTTATTAGTTGGTTGCGGTGCTCCACAGGAAAAAGAGGACGCGCAATCAAAACAGGAAGAACAAGTTGTAAACGCAAGTGATGAGAATATGGTTGTATTTCCTGAAGGAGCAATGTCAATTGGAGAAGGGAAAGTAAAAGTTATTACTCCAGATGGTACTTCTGAAAACGGCAATATACCGACTGTATTCATCAAAAAGGATACGTTAATTCAGCAAGTTGAATTAGAACTTTCTAATTTTCAAAGTGATAAAGAAACATTCGTATTTGTAGATCAAATGTATACAGATAAACATCAAGTAACTAGTACAACGCAGACAACAGTGCAGTTAAAAGAAAAAACGCTGGAAACAGGTAGTCATACAATTACTGCAGTTCAGTATGAAAACAATGACCCGAAAGGAAAGGTTATTAGTTTTAATCAAGCAACATTTGAGACAAAACCTGCGTCTTAACAAGAATAAAAAGTACATTACTCAAAAAGTAGTGTGCTTTTTTGTTTGGACTAGAGTGTGCAAGAGTGAATAACTTATTTCATTTTCTAATACGATTAAATAGGAAGTAATCACTTGTTACTACTATGACAGAGAAAGAGGTTGAAGATGTGAATCGGTGTATTCGTATCGTCTTGATTAGTATGATGATGGCAGTATTTTGGTTTACGATACAAGAGATGATTCAAGCTACGCTCAATTATCAAATTCATGACTTATTAATAGGAGCTATTTATTTTACCATTGTTTATCTATTATATCCCGCACTAACGGGCAGTAAGACCTTACCTTAAAACTCGGTATAGGTGAGGAGATTAGGTGGGAGATCAACTGCCTGTAAATGCACGATTGATGAGGGCTGATAATCATTGGAGATGAACAAACTCTCCAATGATTAAAGTTTCACTTTATGATAAACTCGGATTAAGGTGAGTTTTGCAAGAAAAATGTAGGTATTTCATTTGAAATGTCGAATAGTACATACGATGTCGTAATAACAAATTTTCTATTGTTTACTGTGAAACAGGAGAAGGAGAGATAGTAATGAAACGAGCTCTTATAAATATTGATTATACATATGATTTTGTAGCTGAGAAAGGCGCTTTAACATGCGGGAAACCAGGACAGGAAATTGAGAAGGAAATTGTACATATAACGAAGCAATATATTGAAAATGGAGATTACGTTGTCTTTGCTATTGATAAACATGAAGAAAATGATGTATATCATCCAGAATCAAAGTTATTCCCGCCTCATAATATAGCTGGTACAAGTGGAAGAGATTTGTTTGGTGAATTACAAGATGTGTACGAAACATATAAAAATGCAGAGAATGTATATTACATGGATAAAACACGGTATAGTGCATTTGCAGGAACAGACTTAGAGATGAAGTTAAGAGAAAGAGGAATAGCAGAAGTTCATCTTGTAGGTGTTTGTACTGATATTTGTGTTCTTCATACAGCAGTAGATGCTTATAATAAAGGGTTTAAAATTGTTGTTTATGAAAAGGCGGTTGCATCTTTTAATGCACAAGGGCATGAATATGCACTTGGACATTTTAAGTCATGCCTACATGCAGAAGTGAAGTGAAAAAAGAGGCCTTTAAAAAAGGTCTCTTTTATTTGTCCTTGTTCATTGAAAACAGCTACCGCAACGCCTAATAAATTGAGTGGTCTTGATCCGACAACTTCTCTAATTTCTTCGATATACCCCATTGTAGGTAACCTCATTAAGGAAAAATAAGAGCATATAAACTATTCGTTATTATATAAATATATTCCTCTTTATAAATGTAAGAGGTGTCAAATATCTCATGTGTTTTATTTGGTAAAATATACATCAAAAAAGGTCAAACAAAAACTTTGACCTTTTTTGACCAAATGTTATAATAAAGGCAGAAAGAGATAATCTTTCATTCATAAATAATAAGGAGGAAAAAATATGCGTAATTTATTTCCAGAAATAACAAAACGTCAAAATGGTATTTTTGATTTTGGGCCTTCTTTATTAGAAGGGATGACAGATGCTTTCTTTAAGCCACTGAACATGGATACTTTTAAAGTAGATGTTCATGAGCAATCTGATAAATATACTGTGAAAGCAGATTTACCAGGTTTTCAAAAAGAAAACATTCAAGTTGATTTTGAACAAGATGTATTAACGATTCAAGCAACTAACCATAATGAAGTAGAAGAAAAAAATGAGAATGGCACATATATTCGTAAAGAACGTTCTATAGGTTCTGTAACTCGACGCTTTAGTTTTAAACAAGTTGAGGAAGAAAATGTTAGAGCAAATTATAAAGATGGCGTACTGACAATTGAATTACCAAAATTGAAAGAAGAAAAGAGCAGTAAGACAACAATTAATATCGAATAAAAGAGCTGATAAATTCAGCTCTTTTTTTACGTAGTTAATGAATAAATGAGTTGAAATCGTAATGACATGAATAAAGTTTTAACGTTTAAAAAATTTCACGATTTGCTCCCTTTAGATTATTAAAAAGGGTATATTTAAAGGGAAAGGAAAAAGAACAGCTAGACATACTGTTTAAAGTGAATTAGTAATAGAGTCAAAATACATAGTAAGGGTAGTGGCATTTTAGATTAGGATAATAGATTTTTCTGGAACAAACTTAGGCGATTATGAATTTTTTAATTAGTAAGGAAGTGGTTAGATGAGTTTATTAACGTATACGGAAGAATTTTTTAATTATGTAAGAGAGTTTTTACTTTTAAGATTTTTACTATTTGCTTTCGTTCTAATCATTATTTCATTTGTAATAAACCGCATTATTGATTGGTTTTTTAGGAAATCGAGCTTTTTTGATGAAGAGGTAGAGCAGACGATTCAAAGTGTAATTCGATCTATTTTTAGATATATCATTATCATCAGTCTTATCATATATTTAATTAGCCAATTTGTAGATATAAAAAGTATTATTGCAGGTGCAGGGATAGCTGGAGTTGTTATCGGTTTTGCTGCACAACAGATGCTAAAAGATGTTATATTAGGCTTTGCAAGATTAGCGGACAAAGAGTTTCGAGTTGGTGATTTTGTAACTTTTAACGGAACAAATTCAGGAACTATTGAAGAGATTAGTATTCGTTTTATGCAAATTCGTGAATGGTCAGGAAAACTACTTACCATCCCGCACGGAGAGATTAGAACGATACAAAATTTTAATAAAGGATGGATGCGTGTAATTGAACGCATCACGGTAAGTTATCAGGAAGATCCAACAAGAGTGAAGGAATTGTTAGAAGAAGTATGTGTTATATGCAATGAAAAATTGAATCAAACTCTTTATAGAGTAGAGGATGAGGCTGTTGAACCATTTAAATACGTCGGTGTTACAGACTTAAATCCTAACTTGAAATATGTTGGCTATGAATTTTGTATTACAGGTTTAATAAAGCCAGAAGATTATTTTGAAACTTCTAGACAAGTAAGATTTGAATTAATGTCTATGTTCCATAAGAATCAAGTGCAAATGCCAGCAGCGAATATGGTTGTTACTACTGAAGGTTTACAGCATATCCATGGTGGACAATCTTTATCGGACAGCTAAAGTAGAATCGTTTGTTAACAAAAATTCTGCTTCCAACATTGGATAGAATAACAATAATAAAATGATTGATATAAAGAAAGGGCTGAAGGAATTCGGTTCTTTTTTTATTTATAGAATTTAGAAATTTCTTAATGTTATAATTGTAGTTGGTGATGAGAATGAACTTTGAAGAAAAAGAGATGCGTCGTTTAGAAGCATTAAAAGAAATTGCTGAATTATTAAATGAAGCAACAAACTTACAGGATATGTTAGAAAAAGTGTTGCATACATTGTTACAAGTAATGAATTTACAAACAGGGTGGATATTCTTTATTGATGAAAGTGGAAAGCACAGCATGCTTGTAGACGAAAATTTACCAGAGGCTCTTACGTGGCAAAAGAAGAAGCCGATGTGTGAAGGAAACTGTTGGTGTGTAGAACGTTTTGTAAATGGGAGATTGGAAAAAGCGACTAATATTATTGAATGTAAGCGAATAGAAGATGCAATTGAATGTAATTGGGGAGAGACAGAAGATGTTACACATCATGCGACAATTCCGCTTAGGTCTGGATCAGAAAAATTTGGTCTACTAAATGTGGCTGCACCTCATAAGACTCATTTTTCTGAGGAAGAGTTAGCATTATTAGAATCAATTGCATTTCAAATTGGAACGACAATACAACGTATTCAATTAGTTGAGAAAGAACGTAAATATGTAGTGGTAGCGGAAAGAAATCGACTTGCACGTGATTTACATGATTCAGTAAAACAATTGTTATTTTCTATTATGCTAACAGCGAAAGGTACTCTGAATATGACGCAAGATAGAGAATTGCAAGAGATGTTAAGTTATATTGGGGAATTATCACAAGAAGCATTACAAGAAATGACGCTATTAATTTGGCAATTAAGACCTGAAGGATTGGAGAAAGGATTAGCAGAAGCAATTCAAAATTACGGGAAGTTATTAGGAGTTCAAGTGGAAGTTCGAATTGATGGGATGGTTTCAATGGGGGATGAAATAGAAGAAGTTTTATGGCGTATTAGCCAAGAGGCGCTACATAATTGTAAAAAGCATGCTTCGTGTGAAAAGGTACATATTCTTTTGAAAATAGAAAATAACCAGTTACATTTTTACATAGAAGACAATGGAATAGGATTTATACAAGAACAAGTAAGGGAATCAGCACTTGGCCTGAAAAGTATGAAGGAACGTATTCAGTTAATGAAGGGATCGTTTCAAATTATAACAGAGCTGAAAAAGGGTACAAAAATAGAAATTCAATTGCCGATTTGAAGGGGAGAATAAGGTTGAAGATTAAACTGCTACTAGTTGAGGATCATCATATCGTTCGAAGAGGACTTGTATTCTTTTTGAAAACGAGAGAAGAATTTGAAATTATTGGGGAAGCGGAAAATGGCGAAGAGGCATTACATTTCGTGCAAAAAGAAAGACCAGATGTCGTACTAATGGATGTATCGATGCCGAAAATGGATGGAATTGAGGCAACAAAACGTCTAAAGCAATATGATGAGACAATAAAGGTACTTATATTAAGTAGTTTTTCAGAGCAAGATTATGTTATACCAGCACTTGAAGCTGGAGCAGATGGTTATCAATTAAAAGAAGTACAACCTGAGCAACTTGTCGCTTCTATTATTGCAGTACATCAAGGAAATGCGAATTTTCACCCGAAAGTAACACCTGCATTAATGGGGCGTTCTGCAGTAAAGAAGGAAGTAGAAAATCCTTTTTCAATGTTAACGAAAAGAGAGCAAGAGGTACTTCGCGAAATTGCGAAAGGAAGAAGCAACAAGGAGATTGCAGCAGAACTTCATATTACAGAACAAACTGTGAAAACACACGTTTCAAACGTTTTAGCTAAATTGGAAGTGGATGATCGTACGCAAGCCGCATTATACGCAGTGAAACATGGAGAGAATTATTCATAAGCATGAATAATTCTGTTATATCGTATGACAGAATACATAGGAGCAACTAAAAATTATAGTAATCCCTAATATAGGTTTTTCTTCTTTCGATAATTAGGTACAATAAAGTGAAACTCTAATCAGTGGAGGACCATCCCCACTGATGATTAGTTTAACTAATCGGTTTTTACAGGATAAAGCTACGATGGAAGGGGAGGATATGTTATGCCTGGTACAAGAAGTGGGATTGGAAAGATTCAGGCTTCGTTAAATGGTTTATCACCGAAATTGCGAAGTATTGCCGAACATATTTTGAAACATCCACAAGATGTTGTACATAAATCTATTACAGAATTAGCTGAAGTTACGAATAGTTCCGAAGCTACGATATTCCGCTTATGTAAAAACCTTGGTTTGCAAGGTTTTCAAGATTTAAAGATTACATTAGCTCGTGAAATTGTACATACACCGATGCAAAATATCCATGAAGAGGTATCAGCAGAAGATAGTATGGTAACTGTTGCTAAAAAAGTTTTTCATTCGCATATTACAGGACTGCAAGATACTTTACATTTGCTTAATGAAACGGCACTTGAGCAGGCTGTACGAGCCTTACAAGAAGCAAGTCGAATTGAGTTTTATGGAAATGGTGGCTCTGGTATTATTGCAATGGATGCGTATCATAAGTTTATGAGAACGGGTATTTCTTGTATCGCTCATACTGATTCGCATTTTCAAATTATGGGGGCAGGTTTACTCTCGGAAAATTCAGTTGTTATTGGTATTTCTCATTCTGGTAGCAATAAAGGATTACTTGAAGCGTTAGAAGTAGCGAAAGCAAGAGGAGCCAAAATTATTGCGATTACGAGCTATAAGAAATCAGCATTAAGTCAACTTGCTGATATAACGTTATATACATCAACACGTGAGACTGAATTCCGCACAGAAGCAAGTTCATCACGATTAGCACAGTTAAGCTTATTAGATACTTTGTATGTAGGGTTGTCGTTGCAGCGACAAGAGGAAACTCTAAAAAATTTACAAAGTATACGTGAAACGATTTCGATGAAGCGAATATAAAAAAAGCTCTTCAAATGAAGAGCTTTCAGACTGTAGACAAACTATTTTTGGAGAGTTCAAATGCTAAAAATAGTTTGTTTCTTATTTTAGGGATAATTTATCCAATGGAATTTATATGTAGTGCTTTCTATACTATAATTTACTATAAGTGAGGAAGGTGTCTTATGAAAATATCTGTTTATGTTGCAAGTGCATTTAGCAAGGATCATAAAGGCGGAAATAAAGCAGGAGTGGTATTTATTGAGAATACATTGACCACTACTCAAAAAATGGAAATAGCCAAACAACTGGGCTATGCGGAAACCGCATTTATATCAGAATCTGAAATTGCTGATTATAAATTTGAGTATTTTACACCAAAAGAAGAAGTTGATTTATGTGGTCATGCCACAATTGGCTCTTTCGCGATACTGATGCATTTAAATAAACTTTTCAGGAATCGCTATACGATTGAAACGAACAGCGGTGTTCTTACTATTACTATAAAAGATGACATCATATTCATGGAACAAAATAAACCGATATTCTATGATGTTGTATCTCCAAACGAGTTCATCGACTGTTTTGATAGTAAAGATATAGAAAATAAATACCCAATTCAAATTGTCTCCACGGGCTTAAAAGATATTTTAATTCCTATAAAAAGCGAAACACAATTACATGCACTGCAACCTAATTTTGAAAAAATTAAAGAAATCAGCAAGTATTATAATGTTGTCGGGATGCATCTATATACTTTTAATGACAATCGAATTATATGCAGAAATTTTGCTCCGCTATACGACATCAATGAAGAAGCAGCGACTGGAACTTCGAACGGTGCATTAGCTTGCTACCTTTATGAACAGGACTACTTGAAAAAAGAAGTCTATGTATTTGAACAAGGTTATTCTTTACACTCGCCTTCTGAAATATTAGTTAAATTAGCAACCAATAGCAAAAATAAAATAGAAAAAGTTTATGTTGGTGGCAAAGGATATTACTGTGAAACTAAGTGTTTACATGTAGAAAATATTGAGTGAAGAGCTTTTTTATCGGTGAGAAGTTTGTTAATTTATTTTGTTTTAGAAATATGTGACTTACTTATAGTCAATGATAAACTCTCATTTTTAAAAATTTAAAATAAAGACCGATTTGTGTAATGATTCAAATATTGTTCATAATTTCACAAGTTGTTTATGAAGTGTCATGTTATGATGAAGATGTAATGATGATTGAACACTTAAATTTGGTACAATAACTAGCCAAAGTAGTGAAGAAAGTAGTTGTGAGATAAACTCATTAAAATGCTAAAACACTAAAGGGGAGATCACATATGAAAGCAGTAGTGGTTAATAAAAACAGCAAAGCAAACATCGAAGTGATTGACAAAGAATTACGTCCGTTACACTCAGGTGAAGCGTTAGTAGATGTAGAGTATTGTGGAGTTTGCCACACTGATTTACACGTTGCGAATCATGATTTTGGTAACACTGATGGCCGTATTCTTGGTCATGAGGGTGTAGGTATTGTTACGAAAATAGCTGATGATGTTACTTCACTAAAGATAGGTGACCGTGTAAGTATTGCATGGATGTTCCAATCTTGTGGACGTTGTGAATATTGCGTAACTGGTAGAGAAACATTTTGCCGTGAAGTTAAAAACGCTGGTTATTCAGTGGATGGTGGTATGGCTGAACAATGTATCGTTACAGCTGATTATGCGGTAAAAGTACCAGAGGGATTAGATCCTGCTCAAGCATCATCAATTACTTGTGCTGGTGTAACTACATATAAAGCTATTAAAGTATCAGATATTAAACCTAGTCAACCTATTGTAATCTATGGCTGCGGTGGATTAGGTAACTTAGCTATCCAATATGCTAAAAATGTATTTGGTGCAAAGGTAATCGCAGTAGATATTAATGACGACAAATTAGCCTTAGCGAAAGAAGTTGGTGCTGATATGACTATCAATCCAATTTCTCAAGGTCCTGCTGATAAAATTGTGCAAGAGGAGTTTGGTGGCGCTTATGCTGCGGTAGTAACAGCAGTCTCTAAAGTAGCCTTTAACTCAGCAGTTGATGCAGTACGTGCTTGCGGTAAAGTAGTTGCAGTAGGGCTACCAGTAGAAACAATGGACTTAAACATCCCACGACTTGTACTGGATGGAATTGAAGTAGTTGGTTCTCTAGTTGGTACTCGTAAAGATTTGGAAGAGGCGTTTATGTTCGGGGCAGAAGGAAAAGTAGTGCCGGTTGTTCAAACTTGTTCTCTAGATAAAGTACAAAATGTATTCGAAGAAATGGAACAAGGTAGAATTCAAGGGCGTATGGTAATTGATTTTAAAAAACATAATTGTGATTGCAAATAATTCACTTTAAATATAAAAAGCATGAGTCTAGCAAAGGACATGTAAAAAAGTTAGACAGTATAAGAAGATGATCCCTGTATTTAATAGGATCATCTTCTTTATTTTCTACTAATATCGATGCCAATTAATACTTGATTAATGAGAAATGATTAAAGGTTTACTTTATTTGCAAACGAAAAGGAATCTTTATGTTTAACAAATTTTTTATGATCTGGAACGTTTTGAATTGCTACAATTTGCGAATCTCTTGCTTTCAGTGCATCTTGAATCCCGATGGTCATAAGCTTAATAAATAGAATCGTAATAAAGAATGAAGCGAGAGTATAAAAAATAATCCACCATGAAAGATTCATTTCATTACGATTTAATCCAATAAGACCTGCCCAATCATTAGATAGAGAAACAGGTTTGAGCACTCCGTCATAGAGTTCACGCATTTGTATGCCGCCAATTACAATGTTAAGCAACGCTAAATGGATAACGAGTATGAGTGTTTGGACGATATGTTCCATAAATAATACAAATAAGCGGTCAAGTAATAAGACTCGTAAGTGTTTTTTTATAATATGAAAACGACTAGCCCCCAGTAATTGTGAACTTAAGATGTAATCTTGTTTCATAAATTCATCAACTTCTGAGGATATGTATAAAGAAAGTGTAGGCAGAGCGACGAAAATAAGTACGAGTACTTGATAAAACGTAAATGAAATATTTGGATCTACCCCATCAGCATTTGATGTAATTATAATATTAACGGGCGTGATGAGTATGAATGCGATAAATAGAGTTGGAATATAATAAAAAACTTCTGAGCATGACTGGAAAAATCTCTTGAGTTTTGGAGCAAATAAACTTAAGAGGATTCCTATACATGTTCCGCATAAAATTCGAAAGAAGCTAATTGCCACGGCTAATAAAATAGTGAATTTTGCTCCTTCTACAATTTGTAAGAAAACAGACTCTCCAAAACGATCAGATCCAAAAGGTGGAATTAACGATGGCGGAAAGGGGGCCTTTCCAAGTAATTCGTTATTGTCATTGTAAAGTAACTGAGGAGGTTTTGGGATGTTATCTTTAAAGAACCAACTATAAATAAAACTAGCTGAAATAAGTATGAATAGATAAGTAAAGCCGATTAAAAAGCGTTTTGATTTCCAAATAGATTTCATAATGATACTCCTTTCAATTGCTTTTTCCATCTATTCATCATGAATGAGACTATTTGGAAAATGGCGTAAAATGGTAAAACAATCATAACAAGTATGATAAATGCAGCTGGAGGTGAAACAAACGCCTTATTAAATAAAAATTGAATAATGCCTTCCATATTAAAAACAAATTCTAAAATGAATAAATTAGAAAGTAAGAAAACAAAAATCGTTTTTAAATGGTGGAAGAAGTGGATAGATATATTTTTGAATAAATGAATGCATAGTATATAACTTGATGAAAGGCCTTTTCCATATGCAACCTCTACGTAATGTTTTCCTTGCTCTTCTTTTATGTATAACACCATCATCCGAAACATTTGTAATGTAGGTAAGACAGCTAATGATAAAATAGGGAGTAAATAAGCTCGATTTTCATTAAAAGAAATAATAGTGACAGGAGATTCTCCAAATTTCTGAAGTACCCATATGAAAAATATTTGCAAACAAATCATCATCATCATATCAGGGACAGCTTCTAATATGAACACAATTCGGTTTATCCATTTTTTTATATAATCTTTTGCTAAAAAATAAAAAAATGCCATGCTAGATGATAAAAAGAGAGCAAGAAAAAAGGCTAAAAATAATATAGTAAATGAATATAGGTAAGGTTCTAAAACAGTTGGAAATAATGGTGTTTTTTTGAAATGGCCAAACTTCGGGTCTGATCCTATAATCACTAATGATTCAGGGGAAAAAACCTGTTTTAACATAGTAACGGTCTGATTAAAAAAATAAATTGGTTGAAAGGTAAATCCTTGTTGAGTGATAAATAAATAAGGTGAATTTAATAATAGTAAGAGTGATAAAAGAATTGATGAAAGCTTAATTGTGAATTGAGATATTTTATTTAACATTAAATCCCTCCGACATCTTTTTACAACATTATACAATAAATTCCGTGTCATTGTTTTTTATTTTTCTGAAAAATAAAAATACTTTTCGGTTTTATAGTATGCAAGATATATTTACAAGGTAAAAAAGTGATAGTAGGGGGCCACGCTCTATGTTTATCAAGATAAAAGACTAGTGAACCTAAAACAATAAATAAGAGCAAAATGCACAGAATTCCCATTCTGCGGTTAGTTACTTTTCTTGGCTTGATGGTGATGTTACGTGACCGCTAAAAATGAATATTGCTTTTCAACTCTTTCTTCAAGCAAATAAGTAGAACGTATGGAGGACTATGTATGTGTTGTTAATGAGAGGAAAGAGTGTATTGCGTAACGAATATAACGTAATTTTACCCCATGGAAAAGCTAAATGTAGTATATAAGTGAAATGGAATGAGGGGATTTATTTTTTGATATGAAAAAAATTTTCTTTTTATAACTTGATAAATGAAAAAATATTTTATATACTAATTCATGTAAACGGTTTACTAAATCATATTTTGCTAGAAATGAAGGGAAGATTCGCATGGAAACAAGGGGGAGAGTAATCGGGATTGATATCGGTACCACAAGTACAAAAACGGTTGTGTTCACAGAAAAAGGAAAAGTCATTGCATCACATGCAATCGATTACCCAATTATTCAACCGAATGTAGGATGGGCTGAGCAAGATCCTGATGTAATATGTGCCGCTGTATACAAAAGTGTAAGCGCTGCCATTGAAAAAGGTAATGTATTACCAGAAGATATTTCTTCAATCGGTATTAGTACAGCTATGCACGCATTAATTGCAGTAGATGAAAATGGTGCGCCATTAACGCGTTCTATCATTTGGGCAGATAATCGAAGTACGAAGCAATCAGAAAAATTATTACAACAAATGAATGGGCATGAAATTTATAGACGTACAGGTACACCGATTCATCCGATGTCACCACTTTCTAAATTGTTATGGATGAAAGAAGAGGAACCAGAGTTATATACAAGTGCCTATAAATTCATTTCCATTAAAGAGTATGTGATTTACCAATTATTTTCACGCTACGTAGTTGATTATTCGATTGCTTCTGCTACGGGGTTATTTAATTTAGAAACATTAAACTGGGATAAAGATGTTTTAACTATGTTACATATGTCACCAGAAAAATTATCAACCCCTGTACCAACTACATATATTTTATCAGGTATGAAGCCAGAATTAGCACAGAAGATGGGGATAAGTGCAGAAACACCAATTGTCATCGGAGCAAGTGATGGGGTTCTTGCAAATGTAGGAGTTGGTGCGATATCACCGGGTGCGGCTGCAATTACGATTGGAACGAGTGGTGCGGTTCGAACAATCTCATCAAATATAAATACAGATGAGAAAGGGAGAACGTTTTGTTACGCATTAACAGATGAGCACTGGGTAATCGGTGGTCCAACGAATAACGGCGGAATATTACTGAGATGGTTACGTGATGAATTTGGTAGTCCAGAGCAAGAAGTAGCAAGAAAGCTCGGCATTGATCCTTATGATTTATTAATTAAATATGCAGAAAGCGTACCAGCTGGAGCGGATGGGCTATTGTTCTTACCTTTCTTATCTGGAGAACGCGCACCTTACTGGAATGCAAATGCTCGTGGTACATTCTTTGGAATCAATCTTCAACATAAGCGAGAACATTTTATACGTGCAGTGATGGAAGGTGTTTGTATGAGTGTATATTCAGTAGCACTCGCAATCAGGGATTGTACAGGGCCACTTACTGAAATACGAGTTTCAGGAGGGTTTGCAAAATCTGCATTTTGGAGACAAATGTTGTCCGATATGATGGGAAAAGAATTGCTTGTACCTGAAAGTCATGAAGCATCTGCGCTTGGGGCAGCGGCAGTTGCTTTGTATGCTGTAGGAAAAATTGATTCTCTTGAAGAGGTAAAGGATTGGATTGATATTGTCCATCATCATGTACCGAATAAAGAAAATACGGCTATATATTTAGAAATGTTTTATATGTATGAACGACTTTACAATCGCTTGAAGGAAGAATTTGATTGTATAGCTGCTTTCCAACGTAAAAAATAGGGGGATTGGGAGAAATGGTAGTTGGGATCGTACTAGCGGCAGTTGTCATACTACTTTTACTTATTACGGTAGTAAAATGGCATCCATTTGTCGCATTAATTTTAACAGCAATTGGTGTAGGATTAGCAATGGGAATGCCTTTAATTGGAACTTCACCAAAAGATCCAGGAATTATTGATTCTATTAAACTAGGACTTGGTAATACGTTAGGATTTTTAGCAATAGTTTTAGCACTAGGAACGATGCTTGGAAAAATGATGGCCGAATCTGGTGGTGCTGAACGTATCGCTAACACATTAATTAATCGTTTTGGGAAGAAACGAGTTCACTGGGCGATGATGTTCGTTGCATTTTTAGTAGGGATTCCGGTATTTTTCCAAGTTGGATTTGTACTATTAATTCCGTTAGTATTTACAATTGCATTAGAAACAGGGGTATCACTTATTACAATCGGTATCCCGCTAGTAGCAGGACTATCCGTTGTGCACGGACTAGTGCCGCCGCATCCAGCGGCAATGGCGGCAGTTGGTATTTTTAAAGCAGATGTAGGGAAGACAATTTTATATGCATTAATTGTCGGACTTCCAACTGCAATTATTTCAGGTCCACTTTACGGGAAATGGATTGGTGCTCGTATACATAAGGAAGTACCATTAGATATAGCGGAGCAATTTATTGAAAAAGATAATAAAAAAGAGCTTCCAAGCTTTGGGAATACATTGTTTACAATTTTACTTCCAGTATTTCTTATGCTTGGTGCATCAATAGCAGAAGTTGCATTAAATAAAACGAGTCAACTAGCACAAGTATTACACTTTATTGGAGATCCGATTGTCGCTTTATTAATTGCAACCATTTACTCTTTCTTTAGTCTTGGATATGCAAAAGGTTTCTCAAAAGATAAAGTGTTACAATTTACAAATGATTGCCTTGGACCTATTGCAAACATATTGTTAGTTATTGGTGCAGGCGGCGCATTTAATAAAGTACTATTAGATTCTGGAATTGGAACGACAATTGCAGATATGGCGAAAGAATCACATATTTCACCGATATTATTAGGGTGGGGAATTGCGGCACTTATTCGAATTGCAACTGGATCGGCAACTGTTTCTATGATGACAGCAGCTGGTATTGTTGCGCCGATTGCAGCAAGCACACCAGGTGTAAATGTTGAATTATTAGCACTTGCAACTGGTGCAGGGTCATTAATTTTATCACACGTGAATGATTCAGGATTTTGGATGATTAAAGAGTATTTCGGAATGACTGTGAAAGAAACATTATTAACATGGACTGCAATGGAGACTATATTATCTGTAGTAGCACTTGGGCTAATTTCGATATTAAATATATTTGTATAGAATAGGAGATTGATTAATATGAAACTAGGTTTAATTGGATTAGGAAAAATGGGATTCCCATTAGCTGAACACTTATATGAAGACAAGCATGAAGTAGTTGTATACGATGTAAATAAAGAGCTTGTTGAAAAGGCAGGAAAACTAGGAATTACTGCACGTCATACATTAAAAGAAATGATCGCTGAACTAGAAGCTCCTCGTACAATTTGGGTAATGGTGCCTGCAGGAGAAGTTGTAGAGTCAGTACTAAAAGATGTTTATCCGTTATTAGATGAAGGTGATATCGTTATTGAAGGCGGAAATTCATTCTATAAAGATACGTTACGCCGTGCTGAAGAAGCAAAAAGCTTCGGATTACATTATATAGATATCGGTACATCAGGCGGTGTAGAAGGAGCTAGATACGGTGCTTGCTTAATGGTTGGTGGAGAAAAAGAAATTTACGACCAATTAGAACCTTTATTTAAAGATTTAGCAGTAGAAAATGGCTATTCTTATGCTGGCCGTGTTGGTAGTGGTCATTTCTTAAAAATGGTTCATAACGGTATTGAGTACGGCATGATGCAAGCAATCGCTGAAGGATTTGAAGTACTAGATAAGAGTGACTTTGATTTCAATTATGAAGATGTTGCAAAAGTATGGGCGAATGGATCAGTTATCCGTGGTTGGTTAATGGACTTAACTGAAAAAGCATTTGCAGAAGATCCGAAACTAGATGGCATTAAAGGTGTAATGAACTCTTCAGGAGAAGGAAAATGGACTGTTGAAACTGCACTTGAACTTCAAGCTGCAGCACCAGTTATCGCTATGTCATTATTTATGCGCTATCGTTCTCAGGAAGATGATACATTCCATGGAAAAGTAGTTTCAGCACTACGTAATCAGTTCGGTGGACATGAAGTTGTGAAAAAATAAGGATGTTTTTGAAAAGAAACTTGTGCATAAGCGCAAGTTTCTTTTTTATAGTTTAAGAAATTACTAATTTAAAAATACCAATCAATCATCGTTTTTTTGTCACAAATGACAATAACCTCCTCTTAGACTTTGAAATGTACGGATTCCCGCATTATGTTTTTTTGTATTGATTGTATCAAATATAAAGCGCTGCATGAAATATATCTCAACATAAAAGTAAGAATAAATAAAATGAAGTTTTCATAAATAGTAAAAGGGTGCTTATGTCATCAGTATAGCTAAGAAATGTTGTTACATATGAGAAGAGCGTGTTAATAAAATATGAGGTGGTTAAATGGGAAATGAGCAAGTGAAGTCTGTAAAGGAAGAAAAAAAGTTATGTCTTTGTATGATCGTCAAAAATGAGTCTAGAATTATGGAAAGATGTTTAAATGCAACAAAATCAATTGTAGACTTTGTTTCTATTTGTGATACTGGATCGACGGATAATACGCCTGAAATTATTGAAAATTGGTGTAAGGAAAATGAGATACCTGGGACGGTTCATCATGAGCCGTTTAAAAACTTTGGTTATAACAGAAGCTTAGCTGTTTCGTTAGCGCAAAAAACATACCCAGAAGCAGATTATTTATTAATATTAGATGCGGATATGATTTTAGAGGTCGATCCGAATTTCGATAAAACGAGCTTAACGGAAGATCATTATCTTACATTACAATATGATGTTCATATTAAATATTGGCTTACGCGTCTTTTGAAAGCTTCTTTACCATGGAAATCTGTCGGTGTTACTCATGAGTATTGGGATATAGATCGTTCAAAAGTTGGAGCGAATTACAATACGAGGGTAGCTCGGTTAGAGACTCTTGTCGTGAATGATCCCGGAGATGGCGGGAGCAAAGCTGATAAATTTGAAAGAGATGAGAGGTTGTTGTTACAAGGAATAAACGACCCAGAAACAACGCCAGATTTGCATATAAGATATTTATTTTATTTAGCTCAGACTTATTTTCATTTAAGTCAATTTGAGAATTCAATTAAATGGTATAAAAAACGAGTGGAAGCAGGAGGATGGGTTGAAGAGGTATTCTATTCGTTATTGCGAATAGGATTTTGTTATGAGCAGTTAGCAAATCGTTCAGCAAATAAACAAAATGAAGTGACAGATGCTGATGAAAAAGAAACTGTTAAAGGGCAAGAAGAGCAATATTTAGCATTAGCTGTTTTTTATTTTCAAAAAGCTTGGGAATATAGACCAACCCGGGCTGAACCATTATACCAACTTGCAAGGTTGTATCGATTACGATCTCAAAACAATATTGCTTTGATGTATGCTCTGCAAGGGAAGGAAATTCCTTTTCCAAAGGATGATCTACTATTTGTAGATTATCATGTGTATGATTACTTATTTGACTATGAAATTTCTATTAGTGCTTTCTATATACCTCATAAAAAACATTTAGGGGCGGTGTCGCAAAAGTATTTGGAATCGATAAAAGAAAAGATTCCATTTCATATAGCAAATATAGTAGAGAATAATGCGAAATTTTATTAAATACATTTTCGGTTAAAGGAGTAGTGGAGTAATCATGGAATTAATGAGATGGGCGATTGAACTAGGAGAATCGGTGCATGGAAATACGTATGAAGAATTGATGCCACTACTAGACTATTATTATGATCGTGATCATTTAAAAGCGTATTGTATCGCAAATCTTCTTTTAAACATGGATGTATTAGATGAGGACCGGGAAAGAATCGAATTAAGAAGATGCATCGCTGCTTATTATGCTGGATTATATAAAGTAGCAAGAAAACATGCAAATGAGTTGGTACTTAAACATCCAGATGTAGATTTATATAAAAATAATTTAAGATTAATGGAAGTTTATTTGAATAAAGAATATGATTATTGTCTTTTTATATGCCCAAAGACATACGGTAGTTTCATAGATGTTGCGCGAGCTTTAAAGTGGCGGTTGGAGCAGGAGGGAAATACAGTAATTATATCAGAAACAATACTGGAAAATGCAAAGAATACAGTTGTTTTTGGAGCACATACATACGCATATAACCCGAATCTTCTTCCGAAAGATGCAATTATTTATAATTTAGAACAGCTATACGAAGGAAGTCCATATGCGCATCCCCTTTATTTAATATTATTAAAAGATAGAGTGATTTGGGATTATAGTAAACAAAATATAGAATGGCTTCAACAAAAAGGGGTAGGAAAAGAAATAAAACATGTAGAAATGAACTATGCTCCAACTTTGGAAATAAAAAAAGATGCGTTTGAAGATGAGATTATTGAAGATATTGATATTCTGTTTATAGGTGCTCTTAATCCGAGGCGACAAGCTATTTTTGATCATCTAAAAGCGATTGCCCCGAATTTAAATATAGTTTTTAAAAATAATGCGTGGGGAATTGTTAGAAATGAATTGATTGCTAGAGCTAAAATTATATTAAATATTCATTTTTACTTATCAGGAATTCTTGAAACACCTCGCGTGTCTTATGCAGTTGCGAATAAGAAATTTATTATTTCCGAAAATAGTAATCCAGAAGATGAGGTAGAGTGGCCAGGAATTGTATTTACTCCGTACGAAAAAATAATTGAAAACGTAATGAAATATATAGAATTACCAGAAGAACGGAAAAGATTAGCGGAAAAAGCATATAATCATTTTGAAGCAAATGAAAGTTTAGGTACATTGAGCATGAGAGATGAATCAAAGTAATTGTACGAAACTCATACGAAAGTATGAGTTCTTTTTTGTTTATCATACTATTTTATGAAACAAGTTAACTCTTTATATTGTGTTTTGTATAGAAATTTCTGATAATATATAAGTAGAACTTGAAAACAAAGGGGAGAAATAATCATGAAACTAGTCGTTATTAACGGTACACCAAGAAAATTTGGTAGAACTCGCGTGGTGGCAAAATATATTGCGGATCAATTTGAAGGGGAATTATATGATTTAGCAATTGAGGAGTTACCTTTATACAATGGAGAAGAGTCGCAACGTGATTTAGAGGCAGTAAAAAAATTAAAAACGTTAGTGAAAGCTGCGGATGGGGTTGTATTATGTACACCAGAATATCATAATGCGATGAGCGGTGCGCTGAAAAACTCTTTAGATTACTTAAGTAGTAGTGAATTTATTCATAAACCAGTTGCGTTGTTAGCGGTTGCTGGTGGCGGTAAAGGTGGAATAAATGCATTAAACAGCATGCGAACGGTCGCTAGAGGTGTTTATGCAAATGCAATTCCAAAACAAGTTGTGCTTGATGGATTACATGTGCAAGATGGTGAACTTGGGGAAGATGCAAAACCATTAATTCATGATGTAGTTAAAGAATTGAAAGCATATATGAGCGTATATAAAGAGGTGAAAAAACAACTAGGAGTGGAATGATATGTCCTCACTTTATCATGATTCTCGCTTGTATTACATTCTAGGAGCCAATAGTCTATCTGCTATTGGTTCCGGGATTGTTATGATAACGATTCCTTGGCTGTTAATTAAAGAAAGTGGAGGAGAGACAACATTTGGTTATGTTTCTATCATTGCAACCCTCATTATGTTTTTATTAACACCATTCATTGGGCAAAGTATTGATCGTTTTTCAAGAAAATCTTTATTGCTATGTAACGAAGGAATCGGAATAGCCGTAATCGGAATAATGGTTATATGGGGATTTGCTGGGCAACCTTATCATTCTATTCACTATATTCTTATTTATATAGCCGGATCATTCTACTATTTATTATTTTATCCTACAATATTTGCGTTCAACCAAGAGATATTTCAAGCAGAACATTATAAAAGTTTAAGTGGAACGATGGAAATACAAGGACAGTTAACACAAGTTATTTCTGGAGCGGCCGCGAGCTTCTTAATTGAAATTGTATCTTTGAAGTGGATTTTGTTAGTAGACATGTTAACTTTTGCTGGAGCATTTTTTCTTTTCTTATGTATACCGTACGTAAAGAAAAAAGAAGTGAAAAGAAAAATAACATTTAAGAAGCAATTGTTTGAAGGAATTCACTTTATGAAAAAACGTCCTAAGCTCTTTTGGTTCTTACTGGCCACTTATATGCCGTTTATAGGTGTTATGATGGCAAATTATTTAATACCAGTTTATATTTCGGATATACTTAAAGCCAATGCCTCTGTATACGCAATAGAGGGGATGATGTACGGTGTCGGAGCGGTTGTTGCAGGAATCTGTATTCCACTCATAATGAAATATGTAAAAACAGAAGTTTCAATCGTTATGACGATGTTCATTTATGTAATTTCAATTACCGCAATGATTATTGAACCTTCCGTAATTTTCTTATATGGACTTGCAATTTTTCAAGCAGTTGGAAATGCGGGTACAAGAGTGGCGAGAAATGTATTGATGATGGAGGAAATTCCAAACGAAGTAATGGGACGTGTAGACAGCTTATTTCGCTTAATTGGTACTGGAATACGAATTGTATTATTAATGCTGTTTACAGCGGGTGTATCTAAAGCCGGAGTAATGCTTCCATTTTATGTATTAAGCTGCATATTGATCTTCTCATTAGGAATCGCTATTTATTATGTACTATCACAACGTAAAGTAGCGGCGAATGTTTCTAATAAATCAATCGTTTAAAAAACACTTCTGCCACCCTTTCTTTTTCTGTATAATAAAAAGAAAGGGAGTGCAAACTTATTTATGAACAAATGGATCTTTCTTATCATTTTATTATTACCGCCACTATATATCATTTATATGACGTTTAGAATGAACAAAGTTGCTCGTGAAAAGTTGAGCTATCACTCTCCGTACGTTCTTATACTGGGTGCAAAGTTATTTGGAGATAGACCGTCTTTATCTCTTCAAAATCGTTTGGATGTAGCGTTGGAGTATTTATTTTCCCATCCTGAAGCGAAAGTAATTGTTTCAGGTGGTCAAGGAGAAGATGAAGATATACCGGAAGCTCACAGCATGAGAAACTATTTAATGGTACACGGTATAGATGAGAGTCGTATTTTAATAGAAGATCAATCTACAAATACGTATGAAAACTTAAAGTTTAGTATGGATTTATATAATGTGAAACATGCGGTAGTTGTAAGTAATACGTATCATTTATATCGAACGAAAATAATTGCAAAGCGTTTAGGCATGAAGATGGAGGCACTAGCTGCTGAAACACCAATTCGTTCTAAGAGAAAAATGTATGTTCGCGAATATGCTGCTATAATGAAAACAATATTGTTCGACCGTTAGAGCTCAAATGTGAGCTCTTTTTTAATTTAAAAGCGTATCATTTGAAATGAATGCCATATTCCATCAAAATAAAGGAAACAACAGTAAAGGAGTTGTATTTGTGATTCAATTTAATCATGTGTCAAAATCGTATGAAGATGGCACGAAAGCAGTGGATTCATTGCATTTAGAAATTAAAAAGGGAGAATTTTTTGTTCTCATCGGTCCGAGTGGTTGCGGGAAAACAACGACAATGAAGATGATTAATCGTTTAATCGAAACGACTGAAGGATCGATTTTAATCGATGGAAAAGATATTCAACGATATAATATAAACGAATTACGTTGGGATATAGGATACGTGTTGCAACAGATTGCTTTGTTTCCTCATATGACAATTGCTGAAAATATTGCAGTTGTTCCTGAAATGAGGCAATGGAGCAAAAAAGAAATTAAAGCACGCGTCGATGACTTGTTACATATGGTTGGATTAGATCCGGATATTTATCGAAATCGTATGCCTGATGAATTGTCAGGAGGACAAAAACAACGTGTCGGTGTCGTGCGAGCATTAGCCGCAAACCCGAAAATCGTTCTTATGGATGAACCATTTAGTGCGTTAGATCCATTAAGTAGGGAACAGCTTCAGAAGGATATTGTACAGTTGCAAAAAAAGATTCAAAAAACAATCGTGTTCGTAACACATGATATGCAAGAAGCATTATCACTTGGAGATCGCATTTGTATTATGAAAGAAGGAAAAGTTGTTCAACTAGATACACCAGAAGGAATTATACATAATCCGAAAAATGAATTTGTAGAGGAATTCATTGGAAATCGTGGGCGAACTTGGTATGAGGGGAAAAGTGTAGCAGATGTATTGCCGCTTGATCAAAGTGTGCAATTAAAAGGGCAGGCGCTATCATTACATTCTTCTTTACAAGAAGCGTTAGTTCGTGTGCGTGATGAGGAGGTCGTTCCAGTTGAAAAAAACGGTCAATATATTGGAGCGTTAACAAGTCGTCACATTGTCAATTACATTGTTGAACAAATGAAGGAAAGAGGCTAAACAGTGACTAATTTTATACAAACGTTCCAAGAACGAAAAATAGAATTACTAACTGCATTAAGTGAGCATTTACAAATATCGCTTATTTCATTATTTTTTGCAGTAATTATAGCGGTGCCACTTGGCATCTTATTAACAAGAAAAGAACGAATGGCTGAATTTATAATAGGAACTTCTGCAGTAATGCAGACAGTGCCATCACTTGCATTACTCGGACTATTAATTCCATTAGTAGGAATCGGAAAACTTCCAGCGATTATCGCATTAGTTGTGTATGCACTATTACCTATTTTACGAAATACATATACAGGAATAAGGGAATTAGATGAATCTTTAATAGAAGCCGCGAAAGCTATGGGGATGAATAGTTGGAGAAGATTGTGGAAGGTAGAACTTCCTCTTGCATTGCCTATCATTATGGCTGGTATTCGTACAGCGATGGTATTAATTGTTGGAACGGCTACATTAGCAGCTCTCATTGGTGCAGGTGGGCTCGGTAAGCTTATACTATTAGGTATAGATCGAAATGATCATGCGCTTATCATTTTAGGGGCCGTACCAGCCGCGTTACTCGCTTTATTCTTTGATATAGTACTTCGCATACTTGAACGACCGAAACGCTCTTCTAAGCGTGTTATATTGACGATATGTATTGTTTGTATAATGATTGCTTCTCCATTTCTTTGGAGTACAGAAAAGAAAGATATTGTTATTGCGGGCAAACTTGGATCAGAACCTGAAATTTTAATTCAAATGTATAAGCAGCTTATTGAACAAGATACAGATTTACACGTACAATTAAAACCAGGTCTTGGGAAAACAGCATTTGTATTTGAAGCGTTGAAATCAGGAGAAGTAGATATATACCCAGAATTTTCAGGAACAGCTTTATCTACTTTCGTAAAAGAAGAACCAAAGAGTACAAATCGTGATGAAGTATATGAGCAGGCTCGCATTGGAATGGAAAAGAAATATAATATGATTATGTTGAAGCCAATGGAGTATAACAATACATATGCACTAGCTATGCCGAAAAAAATAGCAGATCAAAAGAATATAAATACAATTTCTGATTTAGGGAATGTTGCGCAGGAAGCCAAAGTAGGATTTACATTGGAATTTGCTGATCGTGAAGATGGTTATAAAGGAATGCAAAAATTATATAACTATAAGTTCTCGAATGTTAAAACGATGGAGCCGAAGCTGCGTTATAGCGCAATTGAATCTGGAGATGTTAACGTAATTGATGCATATTCAACAGATAGTGAATTGGAGCAATACGGACTGAAAGTGCTAAAAGATGATAAAGGGTTATTCCCACCTTATCAAGGAGCACCATTATTAAGAAAAGAAACGTTACAGAAATATCCTGAACTTGAAAAGGTATTAAATAAATTATCTGGAAAGATTACAGATGAAGAAATGCGAAAAATGAATTATGAAGTTAACGTAAATGGTAAAAGTAGTGAAGAAGTCGCAAAACAATTTTTACAAAAAGAGAAGTTACTTCGTTAAATTTACAAGAAATATACAAATTTATATGTTTGAAATGGCCGTTCATTACAAAATGAGCGGTTTTTTTGTGCATACTTATACATTTTTTCAAAAAAGTATTCCATTTTTGCTCATTTTCTTTTAGAATAAGTAATGTTTTCCTGAAAAAATATAAGAGAAACGTCTATTAGAGAAAAAGGTGACTTTAATAGTTGAACGAACATAACACCTAGAATGACAGATGGGGTGGTACAAATAGAAAAGAAGTTAGGATTTTTTCCATTAATCGCATTAGTAG
This sequence comes from Bacillus cereus group sp. BceL291, assembly GCF_051776705.1. Classification (NCBI taxonomy): domain Bacteria; kingdom Bacillati; phylum Bacillota; class Bacilli; order Caryophanales; family Bacillaceae; genus Bacillus; species Bacillus cereus group sp. BceL291. Next base: position 89,480 of record NZ_JBPWAP010000004.1, read on the forward strand.
TTGGAACAATGGTTGGTGGCGGTGTTTTTAGTTTACCGCATGATTTAGCAGTAGGAGCAAACAGTGGTGCAATAATAATTGGCTGGTGTATTACAGCGATGGGAATGATTCCACTTGCGCTCGTATATCAAACGTTAGCAAGACAAAAACCGGAACTTGAAGGTGGAATTTATAGTTATGCACGTGCTGGTTTCGGTGAATATATTGGATTTAATAGTGCTTGGGGATATTGGCTAGCAGGAATCTTAGGTAATGTCGCAACAATTATGTTACTGTTTAGTACATTAGGTTATTTCTTTCCAATTTTCAAAGGAGGAAATAATGTTGCGTCTATCGTTGGGGCATCACTTTTATTATGGACACTTCATTTTTTAATTTTATTTGGAATTCGTGAAGCTTCTATTATGAATGTGATCGCAACAATAGGGAAGTTAGTTCCAATCGTTTTATTTATTGTTGTAATGGTAACAGCCTTTCGCTGGGACACATTTACACATGATTTTTGGGGAGAAGGAACGATCTCACTTTCCGCTATACTTGGTCAAGTGAAAAATACAATGCTTGTAACACTTTGGGTTTTCATTGGAGTTGAAGGAGCAGTTGTATTATCTGGAAGAGCGAAGAATAGTCGAGATGTTGGAAAGGCAACAGTATTGGGACTTATTTTAGTAATGTCCATTTATATTTTAATTTCTGTCCTGTCAATGGGAGCTATGACAAGAGGCGAACTTTCTGTGTTAGAAACCCCTTCAATGGGGCATGTATTAGAGCACGTTGTTGGTCCATGGGGTGCAGTTGCGATTAACATCGGATTAGTTGCTTCACTTGTCGGTACATTAATTGGTTGGTTTTTACTTGTTTCTGAAATTTCTCATGTGGCAGGAAAAGATGGCGTATTTCCGAAAGTCTTTACGAAAACAAATAAAAAGCAAACACCGCACATGGCATTATGGATTTCAAATGGTGTTGCCCAAACTATATTTATCATCGTTTTGTTTTCGGAATCAACATATCAAATTATGTATTTCATTGCCTCAACATCAATTTTATTACCATATTTATTATCAGCGTTATTCCAATTTAAATTAGTCATTACAAACGAGCTAAAAGACGCTAAATTAAAAAACGGAGCGTTAGCTTTAATTGCTTCTATTTACTCTGTATGGCTTCTTTATGCAGCTGGTTTAAAGAATTTACTACTCGTTTCAATTGTGTATGGAATTGGAATTATTGTTTACACATTTGCAAGAAAAGAACAAGGGAACCGTTGCTTTATAGGTGCAGAGAAGTATGTGATGTGGGCAATTATTGTTGCGGCTATCACATCCATATATATGTTATTAACTGGAAATATAAAAATGTAAAAAGTCCTTTTCATTTAAAGGGCTTTTTTCTTTGTTTAGAGAATATTTACTACATAAGATATTCAGGAGGGATGAGAATGGAAGAAAAAGAACAGTTGTCTAGAATAATTGATTTAGCTAGTGAGTTAAGGAAAGTATTAGTGCAAGAATCTTTTTTTAATCATCATCCTGAACTAAGAGGAGTCATTGAAAATTTAGCAAGTTCTGTTGAAAATTTGGCGGAATTACAAATAAGTAAAGATGAAAACGCTGAAGATCGATTACGTTACGTACTTGCGAAAATGAAAATTGCTCATAATGCAATTTTACAGGAGAAAAAAGCATTTCCTTCTCATTAATATAAGTTTTTATTTTGAACCTGGCGGATAACGTCAGGTTTTTTATTTCTAGTTTTTCGTTTCTTTCATACACTAAGAATAGTATGAAAAAAGAAGGTGACTAAGGTGAAATTACATAAAGCTCTTCAGCCAAGTTTTATAAAACGAATGTACTATATGAGATTTTTAGGGAAATTTACAAAAGCTGAGAAAGAGAAGAGTGGAGAGAATTTCTTTGTACAATGCTTATCGCCAATACCATTCACTTTACAGGAACAATTTACAAATGAACCATATGTATTTGAAGGGTTATGTAGCAATAAAAAGAATGAAAAAATCTTTTCGGAATTAAAGAAGAGGAAATTAGAAAAGCAACTAGTAATGTTTCGTCTTTATTATGAAAGAGGAAATGTATACGTGGAGTTAATATGTACAGAAGAACCGAAAGAAATAGCAAGCAGCTATAAAATGATTCCGGCACCTAAAGTTACAAATAATAAAAAAAGAGAATCTTTAGAACGAAAACTTAGCAACGGTTATTTATCATTTCTTATGCCAAAATTTCCGAAAGACTTTGAGCCTCCCGAATTATTGTGGCACGATGGAAGACTTTACGGAAACATATCCCTAAAGTCATCAATTAGCTCAATCGCCTATTTTGAACAGAAACGTGAGTGTAAATATATAAACTGCAGTGACTGGACGAAGTATGTAGAAATAGCGGTAGAAGATCAATTATATTTTGTAAGTGATTATGTGTATGAGCAATTAAAAAAACGAATGCATGAAGAAGGTAAGCTAGTTGAAGTAGAGGATATAAAAGTACAAAAAGATGAATGGGAATGGGATGAGCGTGAATCGTCTTTTTTACAGTATGTACAAAGTATGGTGCATAATAAAGGGTTATATTTGGATGAAACGGATATTTATAATTTCCATATAAGTGTAAAAACAAATATGTTAACGATTCTTGGTGGTATACCGGGCGTTGGGAAATCACGGTTTGTGCAAACTTATGCAGAAGCATTAGGGTTACAGTATGGGGAAGAGTTGGTTTGGATTCCGATTTCGCCATCGTATCAAGAACCACATGATTTACTTGGTTACCTTCATCCAAATGGTACTTTTATTGAAAGTGAAACGAAGTTAGTTAGGACGTTAATGAAGGCGAAAGAAAATCCAAATCAACTGTATATAATCGTTTTTGATGAAATGAACATGTCTCATATTGAGCATTGGTTTACTCCGTTTCTATCTGTTCTTGAACTTGAAACAAAAAATCGTATTTTAAACTTGTATGAGGGTGTACAGGACATAGAGAATTCAATTCCATCAACAATTGAAATTGGAGAAAATATTATATTTGTAGGTACTGTGAATTTTGATGAAACAACAAAAGAGCTCTCTGATCGATTATTAGATCGAACGAACCTAATAACGTTACAGAAAATTCCGTTTTGTGAGATGGGCATGGAACAGGGGAAAGTCGTATTACATCCACCTTTGAAAGTAACAGCGGGAGAATTTCGGATAAATTGGATGAGAAATAAAGCGATGATTGAAGTGTTTTCTGAAGAAGAATTAGAGCTATTAGATAAGTTGCATGTCGTATTGTCATCACATGACGCGTCTAAGGGAATTTCTTTCCGATGTGCAAATGCAATTGCGACTTATTTGCAAAACATACCGTTCCAAAATAATCATACCTATATGATCAGTAGAGAAGAGGGGTTTGATTTACAAATAAAGCAGCGTGTATTGACGAAAATCAGAGGGACCGAAATGATGGTTGGGCCTTTACTTTCTGAAGAAGCAAAAAGGGGGGCGACCTTAGTACCTCTTTTGCAATCTGCACTTGCAAACAGAGTATCTACATTTGAACACTCTTTAGCATATATACGAGAAAAACGTAGAGAACTGGAGCTGTATGGATATGCAAAATGAAGGGCGTTACGAAACAAAAATCGTTGATACGAATGAAACGCTCCCTTTTGTATTAAAGTTAATCATTGGAAATGAGGGGAAAGGAGATTATATTTTATTAAATCGTCTTTGTACATCTACTACAGCATTAGTTCAATGTATTTATAAAGTACAAGAATTAAAACCAATAAGATTGCAGTACAATTATGAAATTCCAATGAATATTACTTTTATATGGAATAAAGTATATGAGGGACAGAAAAATATAAAAGAGGCTCAATATGAAATAAATGAAAAAAAACAAAGAGTATTAATATATGAACATGGGAAAACAGAATTCTTTTATCCATGGCGCTGTGGTTTATACCATTTTGAAGTGCGTATAGAAGATACAACGTATTATGGCGCATTTCAAATCGTACCGAAAAACTTTTTTGATGATCAATTTGAAATGATTCAAGACTATGTGAAGTCAATTTTAAATGAGTTGATTTTGGATAGAGGTTACTATAAAAAGACCTTCTCTGCACTTAGCGATATTGAGGATTCTTCTTATTTAGTGTTACTTAGAAAGTTACCCCAAAAAATGAAAATGATAAAGCAAATCTTTAAGAAAATAGAATCAAGCTCAAAATTTATAAATGAATATAAATGGGAAGGAAAAGAGCGAAGGCCAACAAGAAAAGGAACTATAGTAGCAGAACGAAAACCTTATGCCAAATATTATAATCGTAAGTTTATGGAACAAAAAAATAGTAAGGAAAATGCATTTCTTAAATATAAAGCGATGCAATTTTATCATTATTTAATTGAAGCAAAAAGTTTTTTACGTCAAACAATTGAAATCTTAGAAAGAGAAAAAAAGAAAAAATCAGAAGAGTTTCAAGCCGTAAAAACGATTATACAAACAATTGAGCGTAATGGATCGGTAACTGATAGAGAGAAGCAAAAATATAAAAATATACATTTACTAAAAGAAGCCGATTTACGAAAGAGCTCAATGAAAATACAAGAATATAAAATATTGGCGCATATTGTGCATGAAAATGTACAATACTTTCAAATGTTAATGCATTCTTCGTTTTGGAGGGAAGTTACTGAAACAAGTAACATGAACTTACATGATTTACCGATACCACATCAACAATTACTACATCATTTAGAAGTACTCCCGCAATATACGGATCAATCTCCATCGTTATTATTTGTTTATAAGCCAACGTTTTTAGTGTATGAATATTACGCTTTTTTTATCGTTATTTCAATTTTAGAGCAAATTGGTTTTGAAGCTAGAAACTCTATCCGTGAACAAATACAAGAACATTTTTATGTAGATGGATTACAAGATGGAACGACAGTAGTTTTAGAACGAGATGATATAAAGGTGCATGTTGCATTTAATGACTTAATTGAAACACATCCTCTTATTGCATTAAGTAAAGGTAGTAATTTTTACAATGGTGAGGATACGAAGAAGCCAGATATTCGCTTAGACTGTTATGTAAAAGAAGATGGGAAATACGTATATAAATCTTCTATTATTATTGAAGTGAAGTATAGTCCAATGTACAATATTTTTCAGCACGTCGGAAATACGAAAGCAACTGAGCAAATGTATAAGTACTGGTCTATAAAGTATGTAGAAGAACAGGATGGAAAGCGAGTCTATTATCGAAGGTCAATTTATGAAGTCATTTGTGTATATCCAGGAAGCCATATGCATAGTAAAAAAATTGAGTCTGGATGCGGTGTTTTCTTGCAGTTATATCCATATAAGACGAAACAAGGGGAAGAGAAATTAGCTGGAAAACATGGGATGATACAAATTTTTGAAAAATGGTTAAAAAGCATTAAGAAGTAAAAGAAATCCTTTTTCATAAAGGATTTCTTTAGATTAAGAAGAATTATATGCTGTATGGAAAGAAACATAATGTAATTTAGATTTGAAAAGTGTTACAAATGTGTTATTAAAAGGAATGTGAGCGCGGGATAAAAGTCGATTAAATTGGAATCTAATTCATTTTGCAGAATATAATAAGTCATAAATATTTTTAGTTGCATACGAAGATTTGTTCTTATATGATAGATAGTGAAAGCGTTATCAAAAACAGAGCGACGATGGGAAAGGCGGTTAAATATGTTCCAGCGTGTTCAAACAAAGGAAGAACATTTTGGGTTCGAGCAACTATGGGGAGATTTTTGTGAAGAAAGAAACTTAATGTTCGTAGAACGTAATTTAAATCCATCACGATTTTTATTAATAGAAGATGAACATCCTATTGGTACAGTAGAATGTATTAAGTATACGATACCTGAACAATCAAATTCTGAGTTTTTCTATCCGTTTTCTAAAAATGATTTAGTAAAAGATTTGAAGAATGTATATGAAATAGGCAAGTTAAGTATTTCGAAAACGTCTCGTGGGAGAGGACATTTCAAAAGGCTAACAGCTATTTTATTTATACATGCGTTAGAAACAAAAGCTGAATGGTACATTGCAGCAGTAACAAAAAGAATGTATATGTATTTACTTACACTTGGTTTTCCAATTGAGCCAATAGATAATCCATTTCAGTTTCATGATACTTTACAAGGTGTACCAGTAAGAATTCATGCTCGAAAAGGGGTTACGCATTTGTATTCTTTAAAAGAATTTCGTGATGTGATTCAAGGGAATGCTCATGCACAGGCATTAATTGCAGAATACAGTAAAAATATTATGTTAACGAAATAAAGCGAAGTGAATATGTATAATAAAGAGAATAATATTTGTATAGGATATAACTCTTCATTAAAAAAGACCCTTATTATTTTAATAAGGGTCTAAAAATTATAATCCAAATATACTAAAAATCATTTTGCGGCGCTTCGGTTTCTTTTCTCGTTCATATGTTGGTTTTGAATCAGGAGTAATATAAATGGGTTCTTCTTTCGTTAGGGCAGCTTCTAATTTTTGAATTCGCTCTAACATTTCCTCCATTTCACGACGGTGTTGTAAAAGTTGGTACGTGACGACATCATTTGCCTTATCTTGCATTTGTTCTTCCATTCGATCAAGTCTTCTCGTAATAGTGTTTAATTGATCAGCTAATTGCTCAAAATCATTGGGTAATATGTTTTGAACAATTGTATTAACTTGAGTTTTTAATTCCTCAACTTCATTTGAGGAAGCCTTTTGAGTAGATTGAGAATTTTGAGATTGCTCTATTTGAAATCGATGGTGTTCTAACATTTGATCGACATCCTCTTGTGTGAAAATAAAGTGGCCATATTTGTTTTTCTCTATCGTAAGATTTAATTGTTGTGCGATCCGGACAACAGCCTTTGGGCTAACACCTAATTTCTTTGCGATAAATGGTGTTTTATATTCCAAAATAATCCCTCCTATATATATCCTGTTGAATGATTTCGAGCTATGAAGTAAGTTCCCTTCTAGTGCGACAAAAGAAGTGTGGAATCGGCAAAGAAAGTGTTTTTTCACGAAATTGAGTTGAGAAGAATAGTTCGTTTAAATAAAAATGTTTTATCGTAACATTTAGAATAATTTGACGAGTGTAAATGAATTAGATTATCATAATGATAAATATCTTTTTTATGTATGCATATAATATATAAAAAGGTGGTTGCTAATGTAGAATTTTGTTAGAGTATTAGAATGCTTACTTCACTTGAATAAAATTAAGTAGGAGGTGGCTTCCTTGCTTACAAAGTAAGTAAGGAAAAGTATTTGGACATATATAGTATAAGTATAGTGATTGTTTTAATTGCTTTAACGGCATTTTTCGTTGCAGCAGAATTTGCAATTGTTAAAGTGAGAAGTTCACGAATTGACTATTTAATTGCAGAAGGAAATAATCGTGCAACATCGGTCAAAACAGTCATTACAAACTTAGACGAATATTTATCTGCTTGTCAGCTGGGAATTACTGTTACAGCTTTAGGAATTGGGTGGTTTGGTAAACCTGCGTTAAAGCAAATGTTTGATACGCTTTTTGCAAATTGGAATATCTCTACTCAACTAGCAGACATTTTTGCTGTAATTTTAGTGTTTTTGTTAATTACTTTTTTACATGTTGTAATAGGTGAATTGGCCCCAAAAACATTTGCAATTCAAAAATCTGAACAAGTGAGTTTACTTGTTTCTAAGCCGTTAATTTTCTTTTATCGTATTGCATTCCCATTCATTTGGCTATTAAATGGTTCAGCTCGAATCATTACGAAGCTGCTAGGGCTAAAACCGCCGAAGGGGCATGATGAGATTCATTCAGAAGAAGAATTACGGTTGTTAGTTTCAGAAAGTTATAAAAATGGTGAGATTAATCAATCTGAATATAAATATGTGAATAAAATTTTTGAATTCGATGATCGCATTGCAAAAGAAATAATGGTACCTCGAACTGAAATGAATATTATAAGTAAAGAGATGCCTGCTGAAGAAGCTTTGCAAAAAATGTCTCGTGAAAAATATACAAGGTATCCAGTTGTTGATGGCGACAAAGACCACGTAATAGGTTTTGTGAATTTTAAAGATATTTTTACTGAATTTGTACAACATAAAGCTGTTAATAAGAAGACAGTAGAGCAATATATGAGACCAATTATTTTAGTTATTGATTCTATTCCAATTCATGATTTGTTTTTAAAAATGCAAAAAGAAAGAACACATATTGCTATATTGATAGATGAATATGGTGGAACATCTGGACTTGTTACTGTTGAAGATATTCTGGAAGAAATTGTTGGAGATATTCAGGATGAGTTTGATACGGATGAGCAGCCAGAAATTCAACAAGTTAGTGAAACGAAGACGATACTAGAGGGAAAAGTACTTGTTAGTGAAGTGAATACGTTATTTGGTTTAGGGATTGATGATGATGGTGTTGATACAATCGGTGGTTGGATTTTAACGAAGAATATAGAGATTGCTGAAGAGGATTCCATTGAAATTGAAAATTATAAGTTTTGTGTGAAAGAATTAGATGGACATTATATAAAAAGATTAGAAGTTACAAAGATAGTAGAATCGATTGTTATTTTAGAAGATGAAAAACAAATTTCGTTACAAGAGCAAATTAGCTCGTAAACTCTGCTATATAGCAGAGTTTTTTTGAGCATAATGTTTTTTGAGGGATAAGGGCTATGATACAATGACATAAGTCAAACCTTTCACTAGGTGAAGTATTGTTGTATACATATATTTGGAAGGAGAAGAAGTATGAAAAAGCATTTATATATAAATGGAGATTGGAAATCTGTAAACACGTATAAACCATTATATGCACCATATTCTGAAGAAACATTAGCGGAAATTGCACAAGGCACGGAAGAAGATGTAAAAGAGGCTGTTACCGCTGCAAAAAATGCAATGACAAAAATGAATACATTATCTGCATATGATCGTGCGACTATTTTAGAGAAAGTTGCACAAAAAATGGATGAAAGAAGAGAAGAATTTGCAGAGATTATTGCAAAAGAAGCTGCAAAACCAATACGTGCTGCAAGGGGAGAAGTAGATCGTACTGTTCAAACATACAAATTTGCAGCTGAAGAAGCGAAGCGTATATATGGTGAGACATTGCCATTAGACGCCGCACCTGGTGCGGATGGGCGTATCGCATATACAATCCGAAAGCCGATTGGGGTTATAGGGGCTATTACACCATTTAATTTCCCATTAAATTTAGTAGCGCATAAAGTTGGACCAGCAATTGCTGCCGGAAATACAGTTGTATTAAAGCCAGCTGATCAAACGCCATTATCATCTTATGCATTAGTTGAGTTATTTGAAGAGGCAGGATTGCCAAATGGAGCTTTAAATATCATTTCTGGCCCTGGCTCCACGGTTGGTGAGGCAATCGTCAAAAATGATTACGTTGCTTCTATTACTTTTACCGGAAGTCCAAAAGTTGGAATCGGAATAAAACAAAAGGCTGGGCTAAAACGAGTTACGTTAGAACTAGGATCAAATGCTGCTGTTATTATTGATGAAGATGTAGAGTTAACAGATGAAATAATTGAACGTGTAAAATGGGGAGCATTTGTTAATAATGGACAAGTTTGTATTTCCGTACAACGTGTTTTTGTACATGAAACGAAAATACATGAATTTCTTTCGAAGCTAAAGAAAGCGATGGAATCAGTTGTTGTTGGTGATCCACTGCTTGAGGAAACGGATGTATCAGCTTTAATTTCAAAAAAAGATGTAGAGCGAATTGATATGTGGGTTCAAGAAGCAATTAAGGAAGGAGCAACTGTTTTATGCGGTGGTAAGAAGCGGGATGCAAGAATTTTTGAACCGACTGTATTAACAAATGTTCCAGATTATGTATCTGTGCAGTGCCAAGAAGTATTCGGTCCACTCATGACAGTAAATACATTTAAAGAATTTGATGAAGCGATTGAACAAGTAAATAATTCGCGTTACGGCTTACAGGCAGGTGTATTCACAAATAATTTATTTAAAGCAATGCGTGCAATTGATGAGCTAGAGGTTGGTGGTGTCATGATTAATGATATCCCAACGTTCAGAGTAGATCATATGCCTTATGGTGGTGTGAAAGAAAGTGGTACGGGGCGTGAAGGAATTAAATATGCAATAGAAGAAATGACAGAAATGAAATTAGTATGTATTAAAAAATAAAATAGAAAAACTTAAAACTTGCACTAAAAAACGAGTAGGAAATGTTTACGATTCCATACTCGTTTTTTACGCTTCTAGTAACTATTTAATTAAGTGTAACTTTTACTTCATTTCTTGTTTGAAAATAGTATCTTCTACATAAATTTGTTCTTTATCTACAGCAGTAGCATGAGTTAATACTAAACCGATTGGTGTTTTTGTATCTTTATTTTGAACAATTGTAAAAGGAACATTTTTTTCGTTTGCTAATTTAATGTATTTTGATAAATGTGGGTAAGCAATGCCACCATTTAGGAGGAGTTGTAATGATTGAGAAGGGCGCATGCTACCCGCCACTTCAGAGTATACATTACTTTGCATTACTTGACCGATCGTTAAAGCGATTTCCACACGCTCACGTAATGTAGTTAAATACATATTACGTTCTTCTGGTTTGTTTTGCTTTTGGCCGTAAATGCCTTCTTGGAGATAATCTTCCACATTTTTATTTACCATATTTTTCACACCTTTCATTTTCTATTGTACGCAAGAATTAAAAATGATGCAAAAAAAGTCGTTTTGACTACGGAAATAATGAAAATATGTGAAGGAAAAAGGGGATTTGCATACAATTAGTTAAATAAGAAAGAAAAAATAATTTTATCAACAGAAATTAACAAAATGTGACAAAAATCTATTAACGAATCGTATTTTTTGTGTTAATATTCAAAATATAAAGGGTATTCGTCGTATGGAAATGGAGGGAATGGAGGTTTTTCCAATCGATAAGGATATTAAAGAAATATTTTGTTCACACTTGAAAAACAATAGGCACCAATTCGTAGAGAACTGGAAAAACAAAATGATAATTTCCGAAAAAGATCCATTTAAACTAGAAGTAGTTCAAAATGGAGAGGATTTACTAGAGTTAATTATCGAACTTACTATGGAAGATAAAGATATAAATTATCTTCAACCGTTATGTGAGAAAATTGCTATTGAACGTGCTGGAGCAGATGCGAATATTGGAGATTTTGTTTATAACGCAAACGTGGGAAGAAATGAACTTTTCGAAGCGATGTGTGAATTAGATGTTAGCGCTCGTGAATTGAAACCAATTATGGCAAAAATACATACTTGTTTTGACAAATTAATTTATTATACCGTTTTAAAATATTCGGAAATTATATCGAAGAATTTAGAGGAAAAACAGCAATATATTAACGAAACACATAAAGAAAGACTGACGATTTTAGGACAAATGTCAGCTAGTTTTGTACATGAATTTCGTAATCCGCTTACTTCCATTATGGGGTTTGTCAAATTATTAAAGGCAGATCATCCGAGTTTATCGTATTTAGATATTATTTCGCATGAATTAGATCAATTAAATTTTCGTATTTCGCAATTTTTACTCGTATCAAAAAAAGAAATGTGGAATGAATCGGAACGGTTTTGGCTTAATGACTTGTTTCAAGACATTATACAATTCTTATATCCGAGTTTGGTCAATGCGAATGTTTTGATTGAAAAGAATTTACCGTATCCAATTCCGCTTGTTGGTTATCGGAGTGAAGTGAGACAAGTATTTTTAAACATATTAATGAATTCAATTGATGCTCTTGAATCAATGAAAGAAGAACGAAAAATTATCATTGATGTATTTGAAGAAGATCAAGCTATTCGAATTGTGATAAAAAATAATGGACCAATGATTCCAGCTGAAAATGTAGAAACGATTTTTGAACCATTTGTAACTACTAAAAAGTTAGGAACTGGTATTGGATTATTTGTATGTAAACAAATTGTGGAAAAACATAATGGATCCATTATGTGTCGATCAGATAACGATTGGACAGAATTTCAAATTGCATTTCAAAAATAAACAGTCTACACCAAATGAATGGTGTAGACTGTTTTAATTTGTTAGTATAACGGCTTCTAATTTAGGATCTTTAGTTGAATAACCTACTATTGAAATTGTATAAATAACATTTGGTTCAACATTGAATTTCGGTATAGTCAATAAAACGTTTTTATTATCTGCGAGTGAAATTTCAATATCTGCTGTACCAGGGCTAACTTGCAAAAAATCGGTTATTTGTTTAAAGAGTACATTTTCAAATAAATGATCTCCATCTTTTAAATCTACATTTACAACAGGGGTATCTGGAGAGAAATGTGCAAAGCGTATTTTTGCTTGACCAGCTGGTAAATGTGTATTATCAAGTATAGGTTGTAATTGTAGGTGATTATCACTATTTATTGCAGCAAGAGTATAAGTATGATTTCCCATTATTGGTACCAACGCTGAAAAGATTGGAGTTTCATTTCCGACAGGAACAATATCTATACGGTATTTACCTTGCACTAATGATAAATAAGGGCTGAATTGCTTAAATGAAATATTTTTAATAACCTTTTGTCCGTTTACTAAAATGTCAACCGCTGGTATATTTGGATCGGCATGAAAAATTCTTATATGTGATGGTAAAGCAGCTTCTTGTGAGTCTCTTGTTTCATACGCCTGTACAAGTTTTGATAGTGCATCGTAATATTTCATATATAATTCTATATATTTTTTAGGGTTACGAAACTGATAGTAACGTGCGAGCTGTTCGTATTGCGTAACTTCTTGTCCATATTTTTCGATTTCAGATTGAGACATGAACATTCCTCCTTTGTCATCATTAAAACTATATGCGAAGCAAGAAAGCGGTTATGCAAAAAAAATGATTTTATAAAGGGAAAATTAAAAAGTGACAACAAATATGTTTTCATAAAGAGGTGCTGGTGCTTACGAGAATTTCACAGAGTAAAGCAGTACATATGACTGTACGAAAGTAAAATAAATGCCAAATTGAAAGTGCATTTCAATTAACATATTGAATACATGTCCAAAAATCGCTAGAAAACTAGGGATTTTTTTAATTATAGGCAAATACACATACAAAGTGATAATTGTCCTACATAAATTATAAAGGAAAGATACTTTTAATCTGAGGAAAGGAGTGCCACTTCGGGATAGGGATATCCCGATAGTAATTGTGAATGAAGTTATGAAAAGGTTTTGTGTTATAGACTGTAGGATGAATTTGTAAACTTCATTTTTCTATTTATTTTAGCAATTGACAGTATTAACCCATAAGAGAGCGTCATGACGAACTGATTAGTGTGGTTAATCGGTTCTTTTTTTATAGTTTAAAAATGAAAAGTTTACATAATGAATAGGAATCTGAATTGATTAGTAAGGTGGGTGTCGAAATTTGTTTTAAAATATGCAATTTAAAGTAGGATAATAGGAAGGAGTTTAACGGGAGTTCCGTCGAAGTGTACAGAATGTCGGTATTTAAGGACAGCTGGCATTATGCTATAAAAACATTTGGTGATGCAGTCATTTCATATAAAAAGGAGGGTCATTTGGGCGTATAGAAAAGGGTTGGTCTTCAGTTTTTTAGTTCCGAATTTTCTGTTTTATAAAATTTTTTAAGCACTCATTTGTATATTTTATAATAGTTTTTTGATAAATTCACTGCTTTTGCAGAGGATTCTTTTTTATGAAAGAAACGTCAATTTTCTTCATATATATATACAAATTGGAGAAATGGGGGAGCGCTATGCGCGATTACTTAATTAAACCACTTGTTGGTCAGCCGTATCCAATGATTTCACATGGAAAAGGTGTTTATTTGTATGATCAAAATGGCAATAAATATTTTGATGGTTCGTCAGGAGCAATTACGGCAGGTATTGGGCATGGCGTAAAGGAGATTGCAGACGTTATTAAAAAGCAAGCTGAGGAGATTGCTTTCGTTTATAGATCACAGTTTACGAGTGAACCAGCTGAAAAATTAGCGAAGAAGTTAAGTGATTTAAGTGTAGGAGATTTGAACTGGAGTTTTTTTGTAAATAGTGGTACGGAAGCGAATGAAACAGCTATGAAAATTGCAATTCAGCATTTTCAAGAGCGAGGTATTCAAGGGAAACATAAAATTTTATCAAGATGGATGAGTTATCACGGTATTACGATGGGTGCTTTATCAATGTCTGGGCATCCACTACGTAGACAACGTTTCGTATCTATTTTGGAAGATTATCCGACTATACCAGCTCCATATTGTTTCAGATGTCCTGTTCAAAAGGTATATCCAACTTGTCAGCTGGCATGTGCGACTGAACTAGAAAGATCAATTGAAAGAATTGGTGCAGAGCATATTGCTGCTTTTATTGCTGAGCCGATTATCGGAGCAGCTGGAGGCGCGGTTGTTCCGCCGAAAGACTATTATAAAGTCATTAAAGAGATTTGCGACCATTACGATATTTTATTTATTGCGGATGAAGTAATGACTGGGCTTGGTCGTACTGGAGCATGGTTTGCGATGGAGCATTGGGGCGTAGAGCCGGATATTATGACACTTGGTAAAGGGTTAGGAGCGGGATATACACCGATGGCAGCGACAGTTGTAAGTGATCGTGTTATGGAACCAATATTACGTGGATCACGTTCAGTAATGAGCGGTCATACGTTAAGTGCAAATCCATTGTCTGCAGCAACGGCTTTAGCTGTTATTGAATATATGGAGAAACATAATCTTCCTGAAAAAACAGCAGAAAAGGGAGAGTATTTAATAAAAGGCTTACAGAAAGTTCAGCAACAATCGACAATCATTGCTGATGTGCGCGGAAAAGGGTTGCTAATCGGAGTAGAATTGCAACCGTTTACAAAAGCGTCAGAGCTTATTTCAGTTGCAGCTAAAAATGGTCTGCTTTTATACCAAGCAGTTTCAGGGCAAGCAGGAAAAGAAGATAGTGCACTGCTTGTAGCACCGCCAATGACAACTACATATTCCGAGTTAGATGAATTACTTTCAATTTTCTCTAAAAGTGTGGAAGAGATGATGCAAAAAGGAGGGCATAGTATCGCATGACAACTATTACAAATACATTCGGTAAATTAAAAGAAATTGAGGAAGTAATTTCTTTGTTCCATGATGATATGGCATTGATGTTTGGGGGATTTGGAGGGATTGGATCCCCTCCATCTTTAATACAGGCAATTTTAGAAAAAGGCGTTACAAATTTAAATTTAATTGGAAATGACACTGGATTTCCTGATGTAGGTATCGGTCGTCTTGTTACAAATGAAAGAGTTAAATCAATAATTACTTCTCACATTGGCTCCAATCCAAATGCAGGAAGGCAACTAAACGAGGGAAGATTACAAATTGAGTTTTCTCCGCAGGGAACATTAGCAGAGCGCATTCGCGCTGGTGGCGTTGGTCTTGGTGGTGTTTTAGTTGATGTTGGTGTTGATACGATTGTGGAAGAGGGAAAACGAACAGTTGAAATGAATGGTAAGACCTACTTAGTTGAAACAGCATTAACTGCTGAAGTTTCAATTGTATATGCAAAAAAGGCAGATCCGTTTGGTAACCTTGTATTTGACAAAAGTGCACGAAATATGAATCCTCACGTAGCGATGGCTGGGGATATAACAATTGTAGAAGCGGAAGAAATAGTCCCGCTTGGAAGTTTAGATCCAGAGGAAATTGTCGTTCCAGGTGTTTTCGTAAATTATATTGTACCGTCGGAAGGAGTGAACTGGAAATGGGTATGGGCGTAGAAGTGAGGGATAAGATTGCTAGGCGTGCGGCGAAAGAAATACAAAATGGTATGATTGTAAATTTAGGTATTGGCATACCATCGCTTGTACCAAATCATTTGCCTGACGATATAAATGTTATGTTTCATGCGGAAAATGGAATCGTGGGCATGGGACCAACGCCAAGTAAAGGGAATGAAGATGAAAATTTGTGTAATGCAGCAGGTTTACCAACTTCTCTTATAACAGGAGCGAGTTATTTCGATAGCTGCACAGCGTTTGGGATGATCCGAAAAGGTTTGCTAGACATAACGATTCTTGGTTCATTACAAGTAAGTGAAAATGGCGATTTAGCAAACTGGATTGTACCTGGAAAACGTGTTCCAGGTATTGGTGGAGCAATGGATTTAGCACAAAAAGCGAAGCGGGTCGTTGTTGTGATGAATCATGTTGATAAGTACGGAAATGCAAAAATTGTTTCAGAGTGTACATTGCCATTAACTTCAAAGAAATGTGTAGATTTAATTATTACTGATATGGCAGTCATGGAGGTAACTCCGAGTGGACTTATATTACAAGAATTAATGAGCCCATACACAGTAGAAGATGTAAAACGACATACAGAAGCTGATTTTCAAATTAGTTCTAACTTACTAGTAATTGAATGAAGGGAGATGTAATATATGGAGCAATTAAAAAAGCAAGTTTGTGATTATATTGAGAGCCATGAAGAGGAAAGTGTGAAATTTTTAAAACGATTAATTCAAGAAAAGAGCGTATCTGGTGATGAAAGCGGTGCGCAGGCAATTGTGATTGAAAAATTACGTGAATTAGGTTTAGATCTCGATATATGGGAGCCCTCCTTTTCTAAAATGAAAGATCATCCTTATTTTGTATCACCCCGTACAAGTTTTTCAGATAGCCCAAATATTGTAGCAACTTTAAAAGGAAGTGGCGACGGGAAATCTATGATATTAAATGGGCATATTGATGTAGTTCCAGAAGGGGATGTGAATCAGTGGGAACATCACCCTTATAGCGGTGAGAAAATAGGGAATCGTATATATGGCCGTGGAACGACGGATATGAAGGGCGGAAATGTCGCACTTATGCTTGCGATGGAAGCGATCATTGAATCTAGTATTGAATTAAAAGGAGACATCTATTTTCAAAGTGTAATAGAAGAGGAAAGTGGTGGAGCAGGGACATTAGCAACTATATTACGAGGATATAAAGCAGATGGTGTCATTATTCCAGAGCCTACTAATATGAAGTTTTTCCCGAAACAACAAGGTTCCATGTGGTTTCGTCTACGTGTAAAAGGGAAAGCTGCACACGGTGGAACGCGCTATGAAGGGGTTAGTGCAATTGAAAAAAGCATGTTTGTTATAGAACATGTAAGAAAGCTAGAGGAGAAAAGAAATAGTCGAATTACAGATCCGTTATTTAAAGGAATTCCAATTCCAATTCCAATTAACATTGGCAAAATTGAAGGAGGGAGTTGGCCAAGTTCTGTTCCCGATGAATTAATTTTAGAAGGAAGATGCGGTGTTGCGCCGAATGAGACTATAGAGGCGGCAAAAGAAGAGTTTGAGAATTGGATTGTTGAATTAAATGATGTGGACAATTGGTTTGTTGAAAATCCGGTAGAAGTAGAATGGTTTGGAGCGAGATGGGTTCCTGGTGAATTAGAAGAAAATCATGAACTCATTACAACACTTCATCATAACTTTGTTGAAATCGAAGGGAACGAACCAATTATTGAAGCATCTCCGTGGGGGACTGATGGAGGTTTATTTACACAAATTGCAAACGTACCAACAATAGTATTTGGTCCAGGAGAGACGAAAGTAGCACACTATCCAAACGAATATATAGAAGTTGATAAAATGATAGCTGCCGCAAAAATTATTGCATGTACATTACTAGATTGGTGTGAGGTGAAAAAATGAAATACTATGAATCTTTTAGAGAACAGACGAATTGTTATACAGTAGAAGGCGTTTTAGATTATTTTAATAAACGTATCCGGGTAGATCACTATACAGGAAATGTTGAAAGTATTATACAGACAATTGACGAACTAGCAGAGAAACATTCTTTCACTAAATGTATTATTAAAGGAAAGGGAGAGCATGTTTCAACATGGCTCTCTTTCGGTTTTGTGTTGGAAGCAACGATACCTCATTATTTTCAAGGACACGATGCATACTTTTTTGTGAAATATAATAATGATGAAAGACGAAATAGTATGCATTGGACTGAGGAAGATACTATATTAAGCGGTGTAAAAGGAAAAGAAATAAAAGAAAAAGTAGTTCCAGAGAAATTTTTGCTGAGAAAAGCGACTGAAGAAGATGCAGAAGAATTAGCAACTGTCTTCGGAAAAGTATTTGAAGTGTATCCGACACCTTTAAATGAAGCGAGTTATGTATTACAGACGATGAAAGAAGACGATACAATTTACTACGTGTATGAATTTGAGGGGGAAATTATTAGTACAGCATCTGCAGAAATGAACATAAAGGAAGGGAATGCAGAATTAACGAATTGTGCTACTTTACCTGAATATCGTAAACATGGATTTATGAAAAGTTTACTAATTAAATTAGAGGAAGAGCTTCGAGAAAGATCTATTTTCTGTTCCTATACAATTGCTCGATCGCTTTCTTTCGGAATGAATGCTGCCTTTCATCAATTAGGCTATACGTATACAGGAAGACTGGCGAATAATTGCTACATTTTCGATAAGTTGGAAGATATGAATATATGGGTGAAAGATCTATCTAGTTATTCGAAAGCAGTAAAACTTCCGTCTCAAAATTTGGCTGTAAAGCAAAACAGTTAGGTGGAGCTGGGTGTTCGAAAAAGTTGTACTAATTAGAGTTTCGAGTTATCTAATGAAAATATAAAATTGGTCAAAATTATAGAACGGAATCGTCATGCTTACAATCGCACATAGGTGTGCCGAAAATTCGGCATGTAATTGCTGGATTTTCGGCAAGAGGGGGGATGACATTGCTAGCAGTTTCGACACAAGAAGTCATTGAAGCGATTTTGGGCAGTATTGATGAGGCTATACACGCTGTAGATGAAAATGGAATTACAATATTTTATAATTCTGTAGCTGCAAAACACGATGGATCCAAGATTGAAAAAGTGTTAGGGAAACATCTGTTAGAAGCGTTCCCGTCTTTATCAAGGGAAACGAGTACATTGATGAAAGTACTAGATACAAAAAAACCTATCGTACATCAGGTACAACATTATCAAAATTTAAATGGTGAAGATGTTTGTACAGTAAATACGACGTTACCTATTTTTATAGATGGGAATATTGCTGGGGCTGTTGAAATTGCAAAGGATTACTCTACAATTCAAAAACTTACTGACACAATTGTTGACTTACAGTCGAAAATAAAGCGATCATCTAGAAAAAAAGTGATTAAAAAGCACGCTGCATTTGAGACGATAGTGACAAATGATACGCGGTTTAAACAGACGAAAGAGTTAGCACAAAAAGTAGCACCAACAGACGCGAATGTTTTAATATATGGTGAAACAGGAACAGGAAAAGAACTGTTCGTACAAGCAATTCATGAAGCTTCTAAAAGAAAAAACAAGCCATTTATTGCACAAAACTGTGCAGCTTTACCAGAGTCGCTATTAGAAAGTTTATTGTTTGGAACGACAAAAGGAAGCTATACGGGAGCGATTGAAAGAGCTGGGCTATTTGAACTTGTTGATGGTGGTACATTATTTTTAGATGAACTGAATTCAATGCCTCTTGATTTGCAGGCAAAAATGTTACGAGTGTTAGAAGATGGAGTCATTAGAAGAATTGGTGATAATAAGACGAGAAAAGTAGATGTTCGTGTTATTACCGCAATGAACCAGCCTCCAGAAATATGTTTACGAGAGAATAAAATTCGCACTGATTTATATTATCGCTTAAACGTATTTTCATTATATATCCCACCGCTTCGTGAAAGAACTGAGGATGTACTATTATTAGCATCTTATTTTTTGAAAGAATATAATAAAAGTTATAAAAAAGGTGTACTTCAAATTGATGAGGAAGCGAAAGATAGACTGCAAGCTTATCAGTGGCCTGGAAATGTCCGGGAGTTAAAACATACGGTTGAACATGCTGTTATTATTGCAGAAGGGAATACATTAACAGCCAATTGTTTACCACGTACATTTCGGAAAGAGAAGTTTTCGAAGAAGAAGGGTATAATGCCACTTAGAGAAGCACTTCATCAAACAGAAAAAGAATTAATAGATCAAGCGTTGATTGAAACGGAAGGGAATATATTACAAGCCGCAAAAATGTTGGGTATCCCTCGTCAAACGCTTCAATATAAACTGAGCAAGTACGACAAAACCGCCGAATAATCGGCGGTTTTTGTGTGTTTGCACCAATAAAAGAGCGTTTACATATATAAAAAGTAATGAATATGATGTTAAGTATTGATTTCATACAACGCTTAAAAATATTTTTTCGCTTATGTAATAGGGTTCTCCGCACATTTACTTATCAACAATGTAAAGTTGGCATAACTATTGCTTATATAAAGGATGAGCGTATAAAAAGGGGGAATAGCAATGTTACATGATGTATACAAACCAAATCGTCACTGGAAGGATATCGAATTATGGAAAGATGTTACTGAAGAGCAATGGAATGATTGGGTTTGGCAATTAACGAATACGATCAAAACGTTAGATGACTTAAGAAAAGTGATTAACTTAACACCTGAAGAAGAAGAGGGCGTTAAAATTTCAACGAAAACGATCCCGTTAAACATTACACCGTACTATGCTTGGCTAATGAATCCTGATGATCCACGCTGTCCGATTCGGATGCAATCAGTACCGATTTCGGAAGAGTTATATAAAACAAAATATGATTTAGAAGACCCACTTCACGAAGACGAAGATTCACCAGTTCCAGGGCTAACACATCGTTATCCGGACCGTGTACTATTCTTAGTAACAAATCAATGTTCTATGTATTGTCGTTACTGTACACGTCGTCGTTTTAGTGGACAAATTGGAATGGGTGTACCGAAGAAACAATTAGATGATGCAATTGCTTATATTCGTGAAACGCCACAAGTACGAGATGTATTAATCTCCGGTGGTGACGGACTTCTAATTAACGATAAAATTTTAGAATATGTATTAAAAAATTTACGAGAGATTCCGCATGTTGAGATTATTCGTATCGGAACGAGAGCACCAGTAGTATTCCCACAACGTATTACAGAAAACTTATGTAACATTATTAAAAAATACCATCCAGTATGGTTAAATACACATTTCAATACATCTATTGAAATTACTGAAGAATCGAAAAAGGCATGTGAAATGTTAGCGAATGCTGGTGTTCCAGTCGGAAACCAAGCAGTAATTTTAGCTGGTATTAACGACAGCGTTCCAATTATGAAAAAACTTATGCATGACTTAGTAAAAATCCGTGTACGTCCATACTACATTTATCAATGTGACTTATCTGAAGGTATCGGTCACTTCCGTGCACCAGTATCTAAAGGTCTTGAAATTATTGAAGGTTTACGTGGACACACATCTGGTTATGCTGTTCCGACATTCGTTGTTGATGCGCCAGGCGGAGGCGGTAAAATTGCACTTCAACCAAACTATTTAATCTCACAAAGTGCAGATAAAGTTGTACTTCGTAACTTTGAAGGTGTTATTACGACGTATCCAGAGCCAGAGAGCTATATTCCAGGAAGAGCGGAAGGATACTTTAAAGAGATTTATCCGAACTACGAAGAAAAACGTTCAGATGTTGGTATCGCAGGTCTTATGAGCGATAAGAAATTTAACCTCGTTCCAGACGACTTACAGCGTATGAACCGTCGTAAAGACTACGAAGATAATGATACTCATGCATCTTTAAAAGATAAACGTGATAAGCGCGATCAATTAAAAGATAAAAAATATCAAGCACAAATGGCTAAGTTAGAAGAAAACGACAAAAAAACTGAGGGTGATGCAGTATGAATTGTATGTGGTGTGACAGTACAGAAGCGAAAGAAAGCTTGAATACTGTATATTGGGAATTACCAGATGGTACGAAAGCCATTGAAATCCAAGAGACACCATGTATTTCTTGTTCCTCGTGTGGGATGGACTATCAATCAGACCATACAGTAAAAGAAATTGAAGATCAATTATTCTTAATTTACACGAAAGATTTACCAAAACAACTAACATATGAAGAATTAATGGGAAGACCGCGTCTATTAAAAAGAAATTATTTCGACTTTTAACCAGCTTTTATGCTGGTTTTTTTCTTTTTTGCCTTGTATAATGTACCCAAGTTAGAAAGGTAGGGAATATTTTTGAAAAAGACATTTTACCATTATATGATGAAGCATCGTGCAGCTTTATTTAGAAATGAAATTTCAGATTTAGCAGAGGCGATGTATGATGATTTAAGTTTTCCGAAGCAATCTGAAGACTATGATGAAATTAGTTCATACTTAGAGTTGAGCGGAATGCTAGAAAGTATGTCTATATTTGATGAAGCCTGGGATTTATACATACAAGATAGATAAAAACTATTTGAAAACATACAGAATACATTACTTTATTTAAAGTGAAGTATTCTGTATGTTTTTTTATTATGAAATTTGTTGATTTGAAGCTAGTCTAGTTACTAGCTTTTGTTTGAGTGTAATGTAAATTTTATAAGATTATATTTTTTATTGAAAAAATTTATGAATATAAGCTTCTGTGATAAGCGTTTTTATGTAGGTTGCATATACTGATATCAAAATCACGACGTCAAAAAAAGGAGAGATAGAGATGGCAAGAAAAAAACAACCTAAATACAACGTAGGGGACATAGTCGTGATTACGCTATATGGAACCGTTGGGAAAATCACAAATATGAAGGTCTTAGATGGAGTTTATGTATACGAAGTCAATAATCACGATGGATTTTACGTAGAGCAAACATTGCAGCACGTTACAGAGCAAGATATGAAAAAGGGCGATACGGAGTGGATTGAATTAAATTATAATTTCACGTTTGGTGATCTTGTGCAAGTAACTGGATATGATAAAGATGTTTTCCGTATTGTTGGTTTTCGTACAGAAGTATGGAGATATAAGAATGACGCATGGGAAGATACAATTTATGAATTGTCACGGATTACGGATGGTGAATGGTTAGAAGCGGATGAATCAGATTTAACGTTACTCGCCAATGCTCAAACGGCAAATGCAATTTTGAAGAAAATGAAACAAGATAAAGCAGGTATGAATAAATTAGATTTAGGAAAGTTAAAGTCAATTAACAACTCGAAAAAAGTGAGTGTTAAGACGAATCGTCAAGAAATCATTGATGGATTACTTGACATTTATAACGATTATCAATTATTGTTCGATACATTTAAAGATGAAGAATATAAAATTGTAATGGATGTTGTTCATAATTATTTAGTTAAATTGACAGAGAAAAAATAGTTAACTAGAAAGAGAGAATAAATTGAACAACAACATATGCAGTATAAGGTATGCCTACAACTATTAAAAAAATAAAAAGCCACTTTATAAGAGAGTCTGCCCATTGATCTTCATGCATGAACTCTTCTTTTGTTTGTCTTACTTCATATTGATTTTCCATTATTATTTCCCCCTTTGAATAGCTTGTACTACAATCGTATGCATCTCGTCCAAAGCTTATGACCTATAAAAAAATAAAATCTATTTTTCTAATCTCATATACATAATTTTGAGATTTTTTCATAAAACAGAAATAAAGGAGTGATGCTCATGAAGGAAATTGAAGTCGTGATTGATACGGAAGAGATTGCGGAGTTTTTTTATGAGCAACTAATTGAAAGAGGGTACGTCCCAAAACGAGAAGAAATTGAAGATCTCGCAGATATTACATTTGAGTATTTATTAGAGAAATGCATGATTGATGAAGTTTTTGATGAAGAGGATGAATGAAAGTAACGACGGGCATAACTCGTCGTTTTTTACTCTTTACAAACCTGTCACAAGTATAGTCAATAATTATTGATATAATGAAAAGGAAATTTTACTCAAGAGGTGAAGGAATGTTCAAAAAAATTATTGATTCTTTATTAGGAAAGAAAAAATATCGTTCGTATTCAAGTAGTGATTATCGTCGTAGAGGGCGCTCGTATTCAAGTAGCGATTATAAACGACGTTCATCTGGTTATGGACATCAACATTATAAAAGAAAACGTAAAAGCCGTAGCTTCTTTTCAAGTAGCTGATGAAATGGCGTCGTGTACTAGCATTATTTGATAGACCACTGCGAAAAAATACAATTGTTGCAGAGCATTATAAAATTGAATCAGTAATTGGAATGGGCAGTTATGGGGTTACATATGTCGTTAATGATTTGCAGATAAATAGATATAAAGTCTTAAAACAATTAAGACAAAGTAAACAAAGATATGAGTCTGGTAGAAAATCATTTGAACAAGAGAAAATGATTTTACAAACATTAAATCATCATGCAATTCCTAGTCTATATGATCATTTCATATGGGAGAAAAAGAGCTTCTTTGTGATGGAGTACATGTCTGGTAAAAATTTTGAAGATTATATTTTCATAGATGGGTATGTATATACAGAACGTGAAGTTTTTGAGATTTTATATGAAATATTAGAAATTGTATCGGTGTTTCATAGTGAAGGCATTATTCACCGAGATTTACGCATTCCAAACATATTAATGAAAGAAAATCAAATTAGTATTATTGATTTTGGATTAGCTAAATGGAAAGGTGAGGATGATGAGCGAGCTACAACTTACGAAGGTGAACAAGCTTTGATGCGAGAAGTTCAATTTCGTAGCGACTTTTATGCGCTCGGTCATTTCTCATTATTTTTATTATATGCAGGATATGAATCTAATGAAAAACAGGAAAAACCATGGTACGAAGAATTAACTTTGGAAAATTATAATCGCGAAATGCTTATGCGAATGTTACAAATAAAAACGCCGTACTATGAGAATGTACAAGATTTAAAACAAGATGTAGCTTCTGCTTTAGAAAGGATGGAGACTCCATGTTTCAAAAGTTTTTAGCAAGCGTTGGTATTGGAAGTGCAAAGGTAGATACTGTTCTTGAAAAAGATGAGTATATTGTTGGGGAAGAAATAGTTGGAAAGGTTCATATAACTGGAGGTTCAGTTAGCCAACAAATTGAAAGCATTTACTTAACATTATCGACGTCGTATGTACGAGAAGTGGATGATAAAAAAGTAACAGCAACATATGATTTAGAGCGAGTACGCTTAACCGAACCTTTTTCTGTAGAACCGAATGAAACAGTTGACATTCCATTTTCTTTTCCAATGCCAATTGAAGCACCACTTACACTTGGTATGAAAACGGTTTGGATTCATACAGGTCTTGATATTAAACGTAGTATAGACCCAAGTGACCGCGACTACGTTCAAGTGTTACCTAATGCATTATTAAGTAGTGTTTTAGATAGTGTAAATGAATTAGGGTTTAAAGCACGTCATATAGAATGTGAAGAATTACCGCACCGATTACGTAAGCAAGTTCCATTCGCACAAGAATTTGAGTTTATTCCGGTTTCTGGAGAGTACTACGGCAGATTAGATGAATTAGAATTATTAATTTTGCCACGTGCATACGACCGATTAGAAATAATTATGGAAGTAGATAGAAAATCACGTGGATTAGCTGGTTTATTCGCTGAGGCACTTGATCTTGATGAGAAGGTTATTCGCTTCACTGTAACAAGAGAAGATATCCCTGAGATGAAGCAAAAAATTAATAATTATATTTTTTAATAAACTATGCATAAAAAAGAAATGGAGAGGAAAACTAAAACAACCGCTCCATTTTTTTGCATAGTGAGGTTATGTATGTGAAACGATATCGACATTTATACTTGCTAAGTTTTACGTTACTCATTTGTTTTGTCGTATTATCACTTTCGTATCATACCGCTTGTATTGAGAACTTTGACAATATAGTCGCACATTTTATTCAAAGCTTTCGAAACGATTATTTGACGACCTATTTTACTTGGGTGTCTTTTATCGGTTCCAAAAGAATATATTTTCCATTACTCATTATTCTTGTAATGTATTTTCTCGTTAGAAAAAAGTTGCTTAGTGCGTTACTTCTAACAATTAATTACTACGGATCTCGTTATTTAAACAGTATGCTTAAACTATGGTACGAACGAGCAAGACCTGATGTCACGCAGCTTGTTACTGCAACTGGATATAGTTTTCCGAGCGGTCATACGATGAATGCTACTGCTTTTTTAGGATTTATTGCATACGTCACAATTACTGAAGAGCGTATTTCGTTGCATAAAAAATTGTTAATTATTCTTATAGCAAGCTTTGTTGTATTATCTATTTCAGTTAGCCGAATATATCTTGGCGTGCACTATCCATCTGACATATTAGCAGGATGGGCAGCTGGTGGTAGCTGGCTCGTTTTATGTGTTATATTCCATAAAACGTTCATAAAAAAAGAACCTATGTCATAATAGGTTCTTTTTTCATTGGCTCAACATGAATGTGTGCATGGTAAATTCCAAACTTTTTGCGAAGCATAGCTTCGATGTTGTCGGTAATACAGTGACTTTCTCCAACATCCATGCGAGCATCTACTTCAATTGTAATATCAACGTACGTTTGATTCCCATACATACGTGCTCTAATATCTACAATGTTTTCCACACCGCCAATATGCTCAATAGCATCAGCGTATTCTTCCATTTTATCAGGATCAATTCCATCTGTAAGCATATGAGAAGATTCTACGAAAATCTCCCATGCAGTTTTACAAATAATAAGACCGACAATTAAAGCGGCAATAGGGTCTAAAATAGGCATTTGGAACTGAGAACCGACAATACCTACTACGGTACCAATACTTACGAGTGCATCTGATAAATTATCCTTTGCAGCGGCTTCTAATGATTTACTTTTTGTTCGTGCTGCAATTTTTTTCGTATACAAATACACGCAGTACATAACGACAGCAGAAAATAAAGCAACCCATGCAGCGAGTATATTAGGCGCTGCTTGTTTCGGATTTAAGAAAGATTGAATGGCACTAATAACAACTTCTAATCCGACTGTTGCCATAATGAAGGACGCAACAAGTGATGCGATTTGTTCGGCCCGCGAATGCCCATACGGATGATCTGGGTCACGAGGTTTACGAGATATTTTTAGACCAATTAATATCGCTAAAGAAGCACCGATATCCGTTAAGTTATTTAAACCGTCAGCACGTAATGCGCTAGAGAGGGTAATATAACTGATGATGATTTTCATAGAGGATAAAAATATGTAGGCCATAATGCTGACAATAGCGCCTTTATCAGCTTCTTTATGAGAAAGAGTATCCATTTTAATCACTCACCTTTCTTTAAAGGAATTTCTTTCTATAAATAGAGTATCAAACGAAAGTCGTGTGGGTCTATACAAACATTGTTGACGTTTTATAGCTTTTTAAGAAGGGGATAACAAAGTTTCGTGAAGGAAAAATATGTTGAAAAGTACAAAGTCAGGGTGTAAACCTAATTAGAGTCTATTTACTAAAGAGATAGGAGGGGAGATGGATCAAGAAACGAATACTTTTCTTACTACATATTATTCTTATCATGACAAGGTGTAATTCATTAAACGAGGAAAAACGTCAAAAGATAATTATGAAAACAGATGAAAGCCCTCTGGAAAATATTTTCCAGAGGGCTTTCATCTTAGTATGCTTCTAAAAACTCAGTAACTTGCTCTTCTGTTTTTGCGTTAGCACTATGTAAGTGGCCTAGCTTCTCACCGTTTTGGTATACAAGTAAACTTGGAATACCCATTACTTGATACTCTTCAGCGATACTTGGAAACTCATCTTTATTAATAGAATACCATTCAAATTTATTGAACTCTTCCATTACATCTCCGATAAAGTTGTCCATACGTACGCAATCTGGGCACCATGTAGTAAAGAACTTAACAACTACTGGCTCCTCGCTTGCGATGATGTCTTTGAATTCTTGTTCTGTTTTAATTTCTTTCATAAGTAAAACTCCTTTCAATATCACACGAATTTATATGCAAAATTCGCATTTGCAAACATGTTGCAAACTTATTATTTGTTTTTTAGTTTTGTAGTTCGTTCACACTTATAAAATTGTATGTAACATGGCTGCGCTACTAAGTGTGAAAATAACGGAACCTCACTTTTCTTTATAAGCTTTTTCCAGGATTGTGTCAAACTTTTGAATTTTATACAGAAATTAAAGAAGCCCAAACTTTGATTGAGTATGGGCAGAGTGACTAAAATTAATTGCTTATTAATTTCGAATAAACATTTA
Source organism: Bacillus cereus group sp. BceL291 (assembly GCF_051776705.1). NCBI lineage: Bacteria > Bacillati > Bacillota > Bacilli > Caryophanales > Bacillaceae > Bacillus > Bacillus cereus group sp. BceL291. The sequence continues at coordinate 117,694 of NZ_JBPWAP010000004.1, forward strand.
AATCGATAAGCTTTCCAGCTGATTTTTCGCTTTTTCTCAGAGTACCTTACAAAAGTAAAGTTTAATTTTTCTAATACTTTTACGGAATTTACATTTGCTGGTTCAACTTTTACAAAAATTGAATCAGGTTAGAAATTATATGGTTGTAATGGGAATTGAGGGATATGAATAAAAAAATTGTATCCCGCATTAACGGGCAGTAAGACCTCCACTGATTAAAGTTTCACTTTATTAGGGATTTGCCTTAAACATTTATTACAGTCAAGAATATTTATAATAATATGAACTAAAAAAGGTCCAATTTTTGTAATGTTGGAGGGGATTATTGTGGACATAACTCAAAGCGTGGCAAGAATAGTGGTTAATGGGAAAGACCTTTCTTTCACTTCAGTTCAAACCTCTGCATGGAATCATGGACCTGTAAATGATTTAATCATTACGACGAATCAGAGGGTGAATGAGCTTTTTCAATTCATGTGGTCACAAGTACCGGTTACGATGTCGATATATTTTCTTCAAGGGGCGGATTTACTTAGGTTCGTTAGGGTTGCTGGAATCGATGAGCGTGTAACAGGAGAATATGTATATCATTTCATTTGGTAATAAGAAGAATTCAAAGTAGTCTAGCAGCTACTGTTTTATTTTGTCATTTGAACATAAGCAAGCGGACTAGCTTATAGTACCTACTGAAATAAAGAATCATAATATAATTTGTAATAAATTATACGGAAGTGAGTTGAAGATCATGTTTTATTCATATTTTAATTCTGAAGCTGGCATGCGACCAGCGTATGGTACGTCTATAACATATAGTGGAGCACAAAGTACAGTCCAAGCTATTCAACAAGCATTGCAAATGCAACAACAAATGCAAATGCAGCAGCAAGGAGTACAACCATATTACTCATCCGTAGAATATCTTTATCCAGTACATCATGTTACACCGTACGGAAGTTCTTTTCTTACTATTCCATATGGAACTATATACAACTTATAACTAGTAAGGAATGAAGTTGAGATTTATGCACAAAGTAGTATAGATGGGGTTTTAAGTCCTTTAGAAGATGGGGCACATTTTGAAGCAGCAAGATTTCCTTCTCCAATTAAATAAAACAGATAATTAAATGTTTTTTAGTAGGTTTAGTTAATCCCCTTACCAAATGGTGGGGGAATATTATTGTTTTTCTAAAATATATAAGTAAATAGGTAAAGTGTGGTTTAATTTGTAGGGGCTTCAACCTTCTGCAGATAATGAACAAAATAATATGCAAATAAGTAACATGCTTGTGAAAACTCATTGTTAGTAAGTTTACTAGTTTTCTTATTGAACAGAAAGACGGAATACATAAAAGATCGTATCATTACGTTTTTTCTTTACTATATAGAAATTACATATTGAACACAGCTTTGTATAGGTAATGCTAATACACTGAAAAGAATAACATAAAGGCGATTACACTATATAAAAACAAAATCAATCCTAAGATGAGTAGTATCGGATGCAGCTTGAACATATTTGACCTCCTTGAGTATATAAAGAATTTTAATATATTGTTGGTCAATTTAGAAGGGGGGACGGTTATATAAAAAAAGAGCATACATAATAAGTACGCTCCAAAGAAAGATAGGTTTTATGAGTGGATAATCTCCATACGATAATATATGTTCTTTTAATAAAAACGTGTAAAAAATCAATGAATTATCAATGGAATATCATAAAATGAGTAATTTTAGTCTAGGAATGCAGTTATTTTCTTTCTCAGTTATTTTAGGTAACAAAGTTGTGAAAATCGTGCATTATGCGGACTAACAACGGGATAACGATCGTACTTCAGTTACATATTTCTTAAAGTCTGGATATTGCGTGATAGTTTGACATTTAGGGGCGCATAGTTGATTAATTATAGACACATTTGTAATTACTTCGTTACAAGGACCGAAAAATGTAACTTTTAGTTTTGAATTTGGTGGGATTTTGAACACGATAGGTTTTTTTTCCATGAAATCAGCTCCTAATATTGAGTATTATAATTTAAAGGATATAGAGTCGTATTAGTATAATATGAAATTTCAGTGGATTTGCTTATAATAAAGAATTTCATAGTAGTAAAAGTGCTTAAAGATGTAAAGGGAAAATTGAGAATGTGAAATAAGATGTTTAATTAATATAACTGATGCATTTTTTAGTTTTTTACATATTATGCTAGTAAGAATTGTATAAGGAGGTAGTGTAAAATATTGGAAGGGAATGTACAAGTTCAGCTTTCGCCACCTTGGATCACATATTTTAATGAATTGAAAAATTCAATAGGTGCTGATCCAACTGTTACAGTTGGGCCACTTATTCCTGTTGGTGGTAATTATATTATTTTAGTGCATGCGTTAAGCAACGAAAAAGCGAGAGCATTAGTAACTCTTTTAAAATCTTTTGTACAATTTGGGAATGTAAGTGTGACAGTTATTGTAACGAATAATGAGAATGAAATTGTAAATCCATTTCCTTGTCCACTAGATGCATTTGAAATAGCTCATTTATTTCAAGTAGCACTAGAAAATAATCCTTATTTTGAACAAGTTGTGGTACAGCCTCAGTTCCCTGGCGGACCGAATGTTGTCTTTCCGGTTTTCGCTGCGGAAGTCATTCAGTTTTTCAATGACGATATTTCTAACTTATGTCAAACGTTTACAGGTGTTGCTGCCAATGTATTTCGTGATGTAATGAAAGATGAGATTTGTGGTATCCCAATTCTATTTTCCACAAGTTGTGTTATGAGCAGTGAAAATAAAGAATTACAAAATACAGATTTAGCACCAAAGTTGTTTTATTAAACTGTAAAAAGACATTTTCATTAATAGAAAATGTCTTTTTTTATGCACCAATAGTGTTCAGGTTGGAAAATTGTGATTTAAAAGGAGTAAACTTCAATTAATTTAAATTTTTCTAAATCTCAAATTTCATGTAGAGGTAGTAATTTTGACTTAAGAATATATAGAAAATGAGGGATGAAATTTTTTAGTTGAAAGGAAATCGATACTGAAAGTTATAATTTAATAAAACAGGGATTTTTTTCTAATATCTGTAAAAATGATTAATAGGACGAGATTACATAATAAATGAATAGTAGGGTATATTTCGAATGTTTTATGTGGCATACATGTTAAAGTTTATAGAAATATTTCTGAAAGAGAATATATTTTGAAAAACAGTAAAGATTCTTTTTACTTATATTATAGATAGCTAGTTTTAGAGAGCTGAGGCTTACAATAAAACTAGCTATGAATAGGACATTCAAAAGGAGCTGGAATGTATGGGGTATATTGTAGACATTTCAAAATGGAATGGAACTATCAATTGGGATATTGCAGCATCTCAGCTAGATTTAGTGATTGCTAGAGTTCAAGATGGCTCTAATACGGTGGATTTTATGTATCAAAATTATGTTAGTGAAATGAAAAAGCATAGTATCCCATTCGGTAATTATGCTTTTTGCCGTTTTATATCTATTGCTGATGCAAAGAAAGAGGCACAAGATTTTTGGAATCGTGGTGATCAATCTGCTAAGTTTTGGGTAGCGGACGTAGAAGTTCAAACGATGGTAGATATGCAAGGCGGGACACAGGCATTTATTGATGAATTACGCCGTTTAGGTGCGGAAAAAGTAGGATTATATGTAGGGCATCACACGTATCTATCATTTGGAGCACGTAATATTGAAGCTGATTTCGTATGGATCCCTCGTTATGGAGGGAATAAGCCAGCATATCCATGCGATATGTGGCAATATACGGATTCAGGGAATGTTCCTGGGATTGGGAAATGTGATCTGAATCGATTAGTAGGAAATAAGTCACTTTCTTGGTTTATAAATTCGAACAAAGCAAATCAATCTAACATAGTGTATACACAGCAACCAAATGGCATTGGTATTGCAGTTTCGAAATATCCTGATGGATATGGAATAAATTTATATGAAAACCCCATGAATCCTCAATTTACAGGTACACTCACTCAAAAAATTCCATATTTAATCTTAGCAGGTTATTGGGGAGGCGGTGAGCAAGATATGATTTGTTTAGGGAACGATAAGCAGTGGGTATATTTAAAACATTTTAATGTGAAATGGTTTTATGCAACTTCAAAATATCCTGTCGGTTACGGAGTAAATTATTATGAAGAGCCTGAATGTATGAATTATAAAGGAAACATAGATGGATCGACATCTTTTCGAGTGTGGGGTAGAGTGGGAAATGCGGTAGATATCGGACAGAATAGTTGGATACCTGAAAAACATGTAATTATTAAGCAACTATAGAAGCTATATTTTTTTGAGAATTATATAAAGAGCCTTCTTACTATGCATAGTAAGAAGGCTCTTTATATTTAAAAATGAAAATACATGATACATAGTCAACTCATATGAAATGAATTACATGTAGAAAACACACTGTTTTCACAATGACTGTGTATAGTTAATTTGCATAATGATAAAAGTGAGGTATTTGAATTGAAAAAGAAGAAAATATTTATTGGAACAATTATTTCATGCATGATGCTAGCATTATCTGCATGTGGTTCCTCAGACAACGTAGTAACATCAAAAGTAGGAAATGTTACAGAGAAAGAATTAAGTAAAGAATTACGACAACAATATGGAGAAAGTACTTTATATCAAATGATGTTAAGTAAGGCATTGCTAGATAAATATAAAGTTTCAGATGAGGAAGCAAAAAAGAAAGTAGAAGAAGCAAAAGATAAAATGGGTGAAAACTTTAAATCGACTTTAGAACAACTTGGGTTGAAAAATGAAGATGAATTAAAAGAAAAAATGAAGCCAGAAATTGCATTTGAGAAAGCAATTAAAGCAACAGTTACAGATAAAGATGTGAAAGATAACTATAAACCAGAAATGAAAGTAAGTCACATTTTAGTGAAAGATGAAAAAACGGCTAAAGAAATAAAGGAGAAAGTAAATAATGGTGAAGATTTTGCTGCCTTAGCAAAACAGTATTCAGAAGATACTGGTTCAAAGGAACAGGGCGGGGAAATATCTGGTTTTGCCCCTGGACAAACAGTGAAAGAATTTGAGGAAGCTGCGTATAAATTAGATGCAGGCCAAGTAAGTGAGCCGGTTAAAACAACTTACGGTTACCATATTATTAAAGTGACGGATAAAAAAGAATTGAAGCCATTTGATGAAGTAAAGGATAAAATTCGTAAAGATATAGAACAACAAAGACTACAAGATACGACAGGTAAATGGAAACAACAAGTAGTCAATGATTTATTGAAAGATGCTGATATTAAAGTGAATAATAAAGAATTTAAAGATACATTTAAATTTCTAGAAAAGAAATAATGACTGTAATCATAATTAGAAAAGGGAACTCATATAGAGTTCCCTTTTTCTAATTAGTGTGTGAGTTATAAATAGATAGTAAGACAATACAATATTACATTTAAATATTAAGAATTACAATGGAAAATTATGGATTATAATTATTTCAACGAAAGTGGATATTCTACGGTTTTCATTATGCAAGTTTATTACATATATTTACTCTTTAATAATGGATATCGAACATAATTTAAAAAATAATACATATAATGTTTTTGAATAAATATTTAACATGGATAATTAGTAAAAAGCTGAGCATTCGATTGGAAAGGATGTTCTTTTTCATATGAAAATTTTAGGATAAAGAATGAATCGTTTTAAACGCGTCATTTACCACATCAATAAATTAAGGTGGTGGAGAATATATGAAAGTAATCTTTCAAGGAGAGGGCGGCGCGAAAATTTTTGAGTCATATGATGAAAATGTAAGTGATTTATTAGCTATATTAAAAGAAACGAAAGGGATTAAAATCGGGATGGTTGAGTATAAAGTGTTAAAGTACGAACTTAATTATTTTCGTCATCCGAAAAAAGCGGATACAGAGAGAGAGTTACATATAATAGTACAACCTAAGTATATGTAATAAAATATAATAATAAAAATCATTGATTCAGTTTTGTAAAGTTCCATAGAGTATGTAAGAAAAGAGAGTGTTGTAAATGCTCTCTTTTCTTATGCTTTGTGAGTTCGTTTATCATAGTATATGTTTTCAGTTATAGATGGTTAATAAACGATAAAAATTTAAAACTTTTTCGTTTAGGCAGGGATTTTATATTTAAGTAAACAAATATACTATGAAGTATTTTTTATACGAATACTGGAGGAGTATAAAATGAGTTTAGCAAGTTACATAGGCTGTAATGTAGAAATTCCGTTAACGGATTCAGATTCTAATGATTTAATTGTTTTTGGACCGTGTTTTTCAGATGAAAGTATGCTTGAAATTGCACAAGAGTATCAATTCCAAACAAATTACACATATGAGGTTTCAACTAGTTGGGGAATTGAACTTGTCGAGTGGCAAAATGTAAAGGAAAAAAAGAAGCGAAAGAAAAACTTTTAACTTTATGGAAGGTTATTTGGAAGATAGAGACTATTTCGAATTATTTAGTTGTTGGGTTGGTGATGAAGATAAGGAACGAGTAGGGGAATTGAACTTAAAAATAAATCATTTTAATATAGATGAATTATGTATTCCAGAAAGAACATTAGTTAGGATAGAAAAATAAGCTTTGAAATATTTTTTAGAAAAAGGCGATTTCACTTTGGGTGAAGTCGCCTTTTAGTTGTTATATGCATGTTATATAAGAAATGAGAAGTTTATTTGATAAAGGAAAAAAGTATGGAGATAAATAAAATTATGTTTTTTGTTAAGAAATAATAAGTATGGCTCTTCTCAAAAGAACGTAAGTTCGTGTATAATAGGAACGAATGTTCTTTTAAGAAGTAACCTAATTATAGTTTAGAAGTAAATTCGAGTTTAGTAAGTATTAAAAATAACTAAGGGATAGTATGGCTAAATAAATGTATAAATGATCAAGGAGATAAAAAATGAACGATGTAAAGATACAAAAAGAAGAAAGAGAGTGGGTTCCGTTTACAGTAATGTCCGAACAACTTTTAAATATGAGAAAGATTATTGGAGAGAAATTAAAAGTACAAAAACCGCTTTTAACAAATGAAGCAAAAGAGAGAATTTCTGATAAATTATTAACGTCATTACTGTCTGAGAAAGAAATATTGGTAACATATTTTGAAGATGGTTACATACTAACAAGCTACATGACTGTTGTACATATCAATCCGGTAAAACAAATTGTAATTTGTACAGACGCTTTTTATAAAACTTACGTATTTAACGCTATGGATATTATTGAAATAACGTAAAAGAAGCTGAGTATTAAATGGCAGCTTCTTTTATTTCTGATTTATGAGACAAATAATACAAGAAAAAACAGCTAGCTTCGTGCTAGCTGCTGAGCCCCAGGGAAAGGGAGAAAAAGATAGGGTACTCCAAAATCGACAAGAGCTGTCAAACAGCCTGATTATAGTATAGACAAATTAAAATTTTCTATACAGAAAGTTGAACATAAGATTAGGCTGTACCCACTTGGTTTTGATCTGCAAGGTCAGAATCAAATGTATTGGTCGCGCTAACACCGCTAAAAGTATTAACAACAAAACCAACGTTTGATGCGCCGGAACCATTATAAGCTTTCGTATTTTCTTTTGGAGATACGTTGTAGAAATCACCTAAGTTAAATGATCCATTGCTATTTTGTACAACTAAATTTCCTACAACTGATGGCATAATTTTCACCTGCTTTATAATAAGTTGTTAACATTACTATATGGAGTTATAGTTCAGATGGTTCATACAATAAAAATTGTGGAATAGTAAAACGTTTGGAGCGTGGATTTCAATAAAAGTGTGTTAAAATTAATATAATAAAGTTGAGTAATTTTTTAAAAAAATTTGTATAATTGATATATATGAAAATAAAGGAGGCAAAATGTAATGAAAGATATTATGAAAAAAGTTGATTTAACAGATGCCAAATCAAGTAATCTTGTTGCACTAATTTATAGTAATGAAGTTATATTAGTTGAAGACGCATTTTGTCCAAATGAAATAAAATTAAAGTTTAATGAAATTGCAATTTTATCTGCAATTAAAACAGCTCATATTGCGAAAGTGTCTATTAGGAAAGAACTTGAAGCGCTTTTTCATGATACGGGTGTTATATTAGTGAAACAAAATGTTGATTATGGTAGTAGCCAATCTATTACCATGCATTTTGAGCAATTTAAAAAATTGCAAGATGAGATTGAACATTTAAATAAGAGTATGTAATAAAGCAGCTAAATAAAGGTTCTATCATAAAGGTGGAATGTGTTGTGTTGAAAAAGTGGTTTAGAAATTATTTGGGTGAATCGCATTGTAAACATAAATATATTTTTATTAAGATGCAGGATAATGAGGATTTTAAAAAAGGTAGATTAGGTGTAGTTTATATTTACCAGTGTGAGAAATGTGGAAAAGAGAAGTTGAAATATAAAAATAATAATGAAATAAACAATGAATTTTTAGATATATAGCAAAAAGTAACCATGATGGTTACTTTTTTGTTTATGTATGCAATATCAAAACTATTACTAAAGTATGAGTTGAGTTGATACTATAGTAAATCGCTGAATAAAAATGAAGAGAGTAAGATATAGGGAAGGAGGATGAGGGAAATGAAGCGAAAAGAAATTAGTAAATCTGTAATTATTACAGGCGTGACACAAGGGTTAGGACGTGCGATGGTTGATCGATTTCATGAATTAGGGTGGAACATATATGGTTGTGGACGTTCAAAAGATAAAATTGAAGAACTAAAAAAACAGTACAGTAAAATACATGATTTCCAAGTAACTGATGTTTCAGATTCTCAGCAAGTTAACAATTGGGCAAATTATATACTTAATAGACATACGGCTCCCAATCTGATAATAAATAATGCATCAATTGTAAATCAAAATGCACAACTTTGGAAAATTACGGCTCAAGAATTTGAAAATGTAATGAATGTAAACGTGAATGGTGTAGTAAATGTAATAAGAGCATTTGTTCCCGCAATGGTAGCTAGGAAAGAAGGAATTATCATTAATATGAGTTCTAGTTGGGGGAGAGAAGGTGAAGCTGAGCTTGCGCCATATTGTGCCTCGAAATTTGCAATTGAAGGTATCACTAAATCTATGGCCCTGGAATTACCCCATGGCATGGCTGTAGTTGCTTTAGATCCTGGAGGGAGTATTAGTACTCCAATGCTGAAGTCATGTGCGCCACAATATATAAATGAATCGCCTACACCTGAAACTTGGTCACATAAAGCGATTGAATATATATTGAATATAACAATAGATAAAAATGGAGATTCATTGACATGCCCAGCATGCGTATAAAAAGCACCTTTAAGGTGCTTTTTATATTAGTAGCACATTATATCATTCACAAAATTACATCTGAAAAATAAAATAAAAGATTAAGGGTGAGATTTGTTTGTTTTGAAAGCTTTAGAAAATATTTGAATAGGTGATAAAAATGAATCCAAGCAGTTTAAAAGTGACAGGGGCATGGTTTCAAGTGGGAGGGAATCTTACAGCTGCTATTGGAACGACAAGAGGATTTATTGGAGAAGAGAAAGTTGAATCGGATCTTGTTATTGTAGGAAGCTCATTACAAGCCCTCGGATATATATTACAAATCATTGCGAGCAAGTATGATGATGGGGAAGAAAAAAGAGAAAATCAAAATATAGGCTTAGAGAATCAAAGTAAATTACTTGATCAGATAGGAATTGAGTTATTAGCATTAGGCAATATATCAAATGTAATAGGAACATATTTTAATATAAATGAACAATTGAAAGAAAATGATTATCTTATCATTACAGGGAACAGTTTACAATCGATCGGTGCTTTTTTAGGAGTAGAAGCAGCTTTGGTGGATATAAATGTATTACAGAAAATTATTATACTGGGTAACTCCATGCAAAGTTTAGGGGCTGGATTACAAGCGTATCAAGGTGTTTTAAATGTATTGAAAGATGAGAAAGAAAATAAAGATAATATTTTTGATAAGAAGAATGAGAGAATCATTGCACTCATTGGTATTTGGATACAAGCGATAGGAACGTTAATTTCCGCAATTGGAATAACTGCAATAGAGGAAGAAAATAGGCTAGAAAACAATGAAAAGTCTGAAATACTTATATAAATAGAAGGAGATACATTGATTTTAGAGGCAGGTTAAGATTAAAATGGTAGTAGGTTTTTTTGCGTATATTTTGAAAAGTGATATATAAAATACAAAATAAGGAGTTTTCAAGGGATGATGTATTTATTAGCAATTTTTCTTCCACCTGTTGCTGTATTGTTTTGTGGAAAACCATTTCAGGCAATAATAAATTTTATATTAACATTAATATTTTGGGTTCCAGGAGTTATACATGCAATTCTTGTAGTGCATGATAAAAAAGCTGATCGGCGTTTGAAAAAACAAATTCAAGCATATGATGAAATTAATAAGAGGAACCGAAGATAATTCATCTGTAAAATGTTTTTAAAAGAAAGGAGGATTCACCTCCTTTCTTTTTTAGTGGGTGTTAAGTTTAAATTTTTGTGTGGCGGAAAGAATTTTTAATGTAAGTATTATGATAATAACTTTTAGATTGTGCATGTAATAGGCCAGTATAAATGCTTTCTGGTACATTAAAGAAATCATACATACCATGCTTTAATTGGATTCGCAAAATCATAGAAAAAGGATTATAACCAACAGCAACTATATTTTTTGAGGTAACCGGAGATAGCTTCATTATTATGCAACTCCTTATTTTTCATTTTTAATAATTCTTTGTAGGTAACGGTATTGTGGTGTTGAAATCTTTATAATTAAAGAGGTATTATACCTATATTCAATATATTTAATATTGGTTATACGTAATTATAAGTAAGTTCACACGAAGTTCATATTGATATGCTATTTTTATTTCACCTTTGATTTATTAATAAGAAAATATTGACCATTTGAAAAAAAGGTATATTATTTATACGAGGTAATAAAAATTCACTTCTTTCATTATTATGCTAAAAGGGGCAGCATTATTAGAAAATTAGAAGTGAAAATAGTATGTATAAGAGCCATTTTAAAATTTGTAATCTGTGAATTGGGAAAATATTGAATGCTCCAGGTCAATACACTTTCTTGCCTAAACGTATTTACGAAAGTGACCTCAATATTTTTAATTAAATCAACGGGAGAATTGAAAGGCAGGAGAAAGTAACATGTCAGAAAATTATCGTTCTCGCGAGGAGCGACGACAAGTTAAAAAGAAAAAACAACCAGCTTCTAAAACACAAAAACCAAAAGGTAAAACATCATTTTTCCGCAAGTTTTTAATTACTTGTTTATTACTTGGTATTGTAGGTTTAGTGGCGGGGGTTGCTACCTTTTTCGTAATGATTAAGGACGCACCAAAACTGGAAAAAGCAAAACTTGTTAATCCGTTATCCTCAAAAATTTATGATAAAAACGGGGATTTGGTATATGAATATGGAAAAGAAAAAAGGACGAATGTTACGTATGATCAAATACCTAAATTAGTAGAAAATGCATTTTTAGCGACAGAAGATTCACGTTTTTATGAGCATAGCGGAGTAGACTTTAAAGGTACTGCCCGTGCTGTTTTAGTGAGTCTTAAAGGAGATTATGGCTCTCAAGGTGGAAGTACGATAACGCAGCAAGTTATTAAAAACTACTTCTTATCTATGGATAAAACACCAAAGCGTAAGGCGCAAGAAATATATTTAGCTTATAAGCTAGAACAACAGTATTCAAAACATGAAATATTAGAGATGTACTTAAATAAAATTAACTTAGGTAATCGTTCATATGGTATCGCAACAGCAGCACAAAACTACTATGGTAAAGAATTGAAGGACTTAACATTACCAGAAGTTGCGATGCTTGCAGGTTTACCGAAAGCACCGAATAACTATGATCCAACGAAAAAAGAAAATGTTCAAAAAGCAACAGAAAGAAGAAATGTTGTTCTAAGTTTAATGAACCGACATGGATATATAACAAAACAGGAAATGGAAGAAGCATCAAAAGTTGACGTAGAAAAGGGGCTTAAGCCTGCAGCTCAACTACAAACAATGCCATACCCTGCATTTATGGATGCAGTTGTGAAAGAAGTAGAAAAAGAATTGCCAGATGCTAATATTGGTTCTGACGGTTTAGAAATTTATACAACGTTAGATCCGAAAGCACAGAAACTTGCTGATAATATTTTAAATAATAATATCATTGATTATCCAAACGATAAATTCCAAGGTGCATTCACATTTATGGATACGAAAACAGGAGAAGTTCGTGCTATAGGTAGTGGCCGTGGAGAAAATAAAGCTGTATTTAAAGGGCATAATATGGCAATTGAATTAGATCGTGCAGCTGGTTCAACGATGAAGCCGATTTTCGACTATGCTCCTGCAATTGAATATTTAAAATGGGCTACGTATCATCAAATCGATGACTCTCCATTTAAGTATTCAACGGGTCAAGAAGTTCGAAATGCAGATAGAAGTTATATGGGTCCAATTACAATGCGTGAAGCATTAAAAATGTCGCGTAATATTCCTGCAATTAAAACTGCAAAAGAAGTAGGGATTAGTAAATCAAAAGAATTCTCTGAGAAACTAGGTATTACATTTAATACAGCACCGACAGAATCGACAGCTATTGGTACAAATGAAGTATCGCCAACTGAAATAGCGGGTGCTTATGCGGCATTTGGTAATGAAGGTAAATATACGAAACCGCATTTTGTTAAGAAAGTTGTTTATCCAGACGGTAAGTCACAAAGTTTTGGACAAAAACCAAAACAAGTTATGACAGATTCTACCGCATACATGATTACTGATATGCTTCGTTCTGTAGTTACATCGGGTACTGGTACATCGGCAAATGTAGGCTCTTTAGATGTAGCTGGTAAAACGGGTACGACAAACTATTCATCAAAGCAATTAGCTCAATATAAAATTCCAGAAAGTGCAACTCGTGATAGTTGGTTTGCTGGATATACACCGCAATATACGATGGCAGTATGGACTGGGTATATGAAAGATGGTAAAGACGAGTATATTAGTAGTAAAAACACGAAAATTGCACAGTTAATCTTTAAAGAAATGATGAGCGAAATGGCTACAGATAAATCACGCTTTAAAATGCCAAGTAGCGTTATTCAAGAAGGTAGTGAGCTACGTATAAAAGGTGAAAAACGTGATTCATCGCCAAATACTAGCGTACCGGATACAACGGAGCAACCAAAACAAGATCAACAGCAAAAAACTGAAGAAGAGAAAAAGCAAGAAGAATTAAAGAAACAAGAAGAACTGAAAAAACAAGAAGAACAAAAGAAACAAGAGGAACTTAAGAAGCAAGAAGAACAAAAGAAACTAGAAGAGCAAAAGAAACAAGATGAGCAAAATAATGGAAATGGCCAAGGAACGACACCTCCAGCAAATAATGGAGGAGGTCAAGGAAATACGACACCTCCAGCAAATAACGGAGGAGGTCAAGGAAATACGACACCTCCAGCAAATAATGGAGGAGGTCAAGGAAATACAACACCTCCAGCAAATAACGGAGGAGGTCAAGGAAATACGACACCTCCAGCAAATAACGGAGGAGGTCAAGGAAATACAACTCCACCAGCGACCACACAACCAGAGACCGGTGGTAATGCAGGAGAGGCACCTGCTAATAATGGGCAATAAGAAAAATTTATAAAAAATATTAAAAAGCACTTAAGATTTGTGAAATTTACAATCTTAAGTGCTTTTTTCGTTTAAATGTAGTAGCTATGAAAGGATCTGTTTTAAATGTTAAACGTACCATAAAAATTTTGAAAATAAATTGATGGGAAATGATAAAAGACTTGAGTCGGAGGTAGTGGAGGATAACTATGGCTATGAATGGGAGTACTACTGGGGTGTGTACCATGATGCCAAAATGATGGGGTAACTTGACCGGGAATTTGATATTGCTGCCAAGTTGCGGGAAGTTCAATTCCTACATCGGAGCTAGCTGTATGAACTGCAGGAACATGTATCCCAGGAGTCGAAGGAACTACGGCAGTTACTCTTAATAATACCCACATGAAATATTCACTCCTAAGTTGAGTTAATAAATTAGTATATTCTTTTCACACATATAAAGGTACATATTATATAGGACTTTTGTTTAAAACATGCGTACAAAGTCTTAAGACTAATGTAAGCTGATGGTGGACTATTTAATATGAAAAGATACGTCTATTTGCGGAGGGAAAAGAGATAAAAAAAATATACAATGAAGGTGTTAATCGTAATATTTTACGAGTGTATGGAGGTATTTTTATGGAACGATTATGGACGAAATCATTTATTCAAATGACTTTCGCAATGTTATTTTTATTTACAGGATTTTATTTACTTGTTCCAACGCTCCCGCTCTTTATTAAAGAGATAGGTGGCAATGAATCGCAAGTTGGACTTATGATGGGGATGTTTACAATAGCTGCTGTTGTAATACGACCGATTATTGGAGGAATGTTAGATCAATATGGTAGAAGATCCTTTATTATTTTCGGACTCATCTTTTTTGGCTTAACGATGTATTCCTATAATATAGCATCGACTATTGTCCTTTTAGCTGTTTTACGTGTTATTCACGGAGTAACATGGGCTGTTTCTACAACAGCTGTTGGAACAGCAATAACGGATATTATTCCAGATTCACGCCGCGGTGAAGGTATGGGTTGGTACGGGATGGCGATGACAATTGCAATGGCGATCGGACCTATGATTGGACTATGGGTTGTGCAAAATTATTCATTTGATGGTCTATTTTTATTAGCGACGTTGTTATCTTTTATGGCAGTCGTATTATCATTAATAACGAAGATGCCATTTACACCACAAAAAGAAAAAGGGAAGATGCAGCTATTTGAGAAATCTGTATTAACAATCACGATTGTAGTATTCTTTTTATCGTTTGCATATGGAGGAATAACAACCTTTTTACCGTTATTTGCATCATCAATTCATGTGAATCCGGGAACTTTCTTTCTTGTATATGCAATTGCATTAACAATTGTAAGACCAATTTCAGGGAAACTATTAGATAAGTATGGAGAAGTATTCATCATACTTCCAGCATTATGTATTACTATTTTAGCTATAGTTGTTTTAACTATTTCAAATGGTTTGATAGGTGTAATTATCGCAGCAACATTATACGGTATTGGATTTGGTTCAGCGCAGCCAGCTTTGCAAGCGGCAATGCTTACAATTGTCGATCCGAGTAAAAGAGGAGTTGCAAATGCTTCATTTTTTACAGCGTTTGATTTAGGAATCGGGTTAGGTGCTATTTTACTTGGAGTTGTTTCACAAATGTTTGGTTATCGTATTTTATTTTCAGGGAGTGCAATTTCAGCATTGATAGCCTTAATTATTTTCGTCTTTTTTGTAAAACAACGATTAGGAAAAAAAGAGTTTGCATAAACTGGAGGAATAAAGATGAGAATTTCAATTGATCGTAAAGCTCTGCAATGGTTCCAGGAAGAATTACGTATAAAGCACGGTGAATCTGTACGTTTTACTGTAAGGTACGGAGGGGATAGTTCAATTCAGCCCGGATATTCTTTAGGGGTTGTTGCTGAGAGACCCGATGGCGAAATAGTGTCAGTTGAGAAGGAAGGTATTATATTTTTTGTAGATTGTGATGATCTTTGGTATTTTCAAAACTATGATTTATTTGTAAGTTATCATGAGGAAATGGAAGAAATTCAATTTAATTATGTAAAATAATAACTTTATTAAAAATGAATAAGTTTTATATAAAAATTATATTTAAGAGATAGTGAAATAAATATCATATAGTAACGAGCTGTATTTATGTACAGCTCGTTTTTTCTATTTCTCAAATAAAATTAGAATAATTGTATATTTGGCGGTGTTATATGAAAAATCTTTATATTTTGTTTTTGAAAATACGCAAAGAAGTCTATCCTTTCTTTATAAAATATAAGAATTATTTTCAAAAAATTGTATTGTTACAGTAAGAAAAGTGTAGGAAACTTATCATTATAAAATAAATTGAAATCTTCTAAAAACTCTGATACATTGAAATAGAAATGTAGTTTCACAATATTGTAAAGGCTTACAGTTATGTGCACGAAGATCTATTAGGATTGGAGGAAATAATGATGAAAGCTGAAGAGAAATTTTCCCCGGGATTAGATGGTATAGTGGCAGCGGAGACGAAAATCTCGTTTCTTGACACAGTAAAAGGTGAAATTGTAATTCAAGGGTATGACTTAATCGAACTCTCAAAAACAAAAGAGTATTTAGACATTGTGCACCTTTTATTGGAGGAACATCTACCGAATGAAGATGAAAAAGCAACACTTGAAAAGAAATTAAAAGAAGAATATGCAGTACCAGAAGGTGTATTCAACGTACTAAAGGCATTGCCTAAAGAGACGCATCCCATGGATGGATTACGTACAGGTGTGTCAGCGTTAGCTGGTTACGATAATGATATCGAAAACCGCTCGTTAGAAGTGAATAAAAGCCGAGGGTACAAGCTGTTAAGTAAAGTGCCAAACATTGTAGCAAATAGCTATCATATTTTAAATAATGAGGAGCCAATTGAACCTCTTAAAGAATTATCTTATAGTGCGAATTTCTTCTATATGTTAACTGGTAAAAAACCAACTGAACTTGAGGAAAAGATCTTTGATCGTTCCCTTGTTTTATATAGTGAGCATGAAATGCCAAACTCTACATTTACAGCTCGCGTTATTGCATCAACACAATCAGATTTATACGGCGCTCTAACAGGTGCAGTTGCATCTTTAAAAGGAAGTTTACATGGCGGTGCAAATGAAGCGGTTATGTACATGCTTTTAGAAGCTGGTAATGTTGAGAAATTTGAAGAGTTATTACAGAAGAAACTATATAACAAAGAAAAAATTATGGGCTTTGGACACCGTGTTTATATGAAGAAGATGGATCCAAGAGCACTTATGATGAAGGAAGCTTTAAAACAGTTATGTGATGTAAAAGGTGATTATACACTATATGAAATGTGTGAAGCTGGAGAAAAGATTATGGAAAAAGAAAAAGGAATTTATCCAAATCTTGATTATTATGCAGCTCCAGTATATTGGATGCTAGGTATTCCAATTCAACTTTACACACCAATCTTCTTTAGCTCTAGAACAGTGGGGTTATGTGCGCACGTTATTGAGCAACATGCAAATAATCGTTTGTTCCGTCCACGTGTAAATTATATTGGCGAGCGACATGTACTTAGTAAATAAGAACAACTGGGGAGTTGTTAGCGCCGCCCGCCAGATGGGTGTTTGACCGACACCCATCATTAATAATAACGAATTTTCGACAGAAAGGAAAGAATAGCATGATTAAAACAAATGAAATTAAGCAAAAAGATGCATTATTAGAAGAGATTACCGATTATGTATTAAATAAAGAGGTTACTAGTGCAGAAGCATTCAGTACAGCTCGTTACGTATTACTTGATACACTTGGATGTGGAATTTTAGCACTGCAATATCCAGAATGTACGAAATTACTAGGACCAGTTGTGCCAGGAACAATCGTGCCAAATGGTACACGTGTACCAGGTACGTCTTATGTACTAGATCCAGTAAAAGGTGCATTTAATATCGGATGTATGATCCGTTGGTTAGACTATAACGATACTTGGCTTGCAGCAGAGTGGGGACATCCATCTGATAACCTAGGCGGAATTTTAGCAGTTGCAGATTATATTAGCCGTGTTCGTATTTCAGAAGGAAAAGAAGCTTTAAAAGTACGTGAAGTATTAGAAATGATGATTAAAGCACATGAAATTCAAGGCGTGCTTGCTTTAGAAAACAGCTTAAACAGAGTTGGTCTTGACCATGTATTATATGTAAAAGTAGCAACAACTGCAGTAGTTGCGAAAATGCTTGGCGGAACACGTGAAGAAATCTTTAATGCATTATCACATGCGTGGATTGATAATTCTAGTCTTCGTACATATCGTCATGCTCCAAATACGGGCTCACGTAAATCATGGGCTGCAGGTGACGCAACGAGCCGCGGTGTTCATCTTGCAATGACTGCTCTAAAAGGTGAAATGGGTTATCCAACAGCATTATCTGCGCCAGGATGGGGATTCCAAGATGTATTATTCAATAAACAAGAATTAAAATTAGCAAGACCACTAGAGTCATATGTAATGGAAAATGTATTATTTAAAGTGTCATATCCAGCAGAATTCCATGCACAAACGGCTGCAGAATGTGCAGTGAAGTTGCATCCGGAAATTAAAGAGAGATTAGATGAAATTGACCGTATTACAATTACAACTCATGAATCAGCAATTCGTATTATTGATAAAGAAGGTCCATTAAATAACCCAGCTGATCGTGATCATTGCTTACAATACATTACGGCAATTGGTTTATTAAAAGGAGATATCGTTGCAGACGATTATGAAGATGCAGTAGCAAACGATCCACGTGTAGATGAATTACGTAATAAGATGGTTGTTGTTGAAAACAAACAGTACAGTTTAGATTACCTTGACCCGAACAAGCGCTCAATCGCCAACGCTGTTCAAGTTCACTTTAAAGATGGCACAGTAACAGAAAATGTGGAATGTGAATATCCACTTGGTCACCGCTTCCGTAGAGACGAAGCAATTCCAAAAGTTGTTCAAAAATTCACTGCAAATATGGCAGGTCATTATTCTAGTAAGCAACAAGAACAAATTCATGAAGTTTGTTTAAATGAAGAAAAACTAGAAAATATGAATGTAAACGAATTTGTAGATCTATTCTTAATTTAATAATAGGGGGAATTTAGAATGGCTTGGGTTGTGAAAAAGCAGTCAACACAAGAGGAGCTTGCGAATCGATTCCGAGCTTTAGTAGAAGCAAATGAAATTTTGCAAATTCCAGGTGCTCATGACGCAATGGCGGCTTTAGTTGCAAAAAATACAGGTTTTTCAGCTCTTTATTTATCAGGAGCTGCTTATACTGCAAGTAAAGGCTTACCAGATTTAGGTATCGTGACGTCTACTGAAGTGGCTGAGAGAGCAAGAGATTTAGTAAGAGCTACAGACTTACCTGTTCTTGTTGACATTGATACAGGATTTGGTGGTGTACTAAATGTGGCGAGAACAGCTGTAGAAATGGTGGAAGCGAAAGTAGCAGCTGTCCAAATTGAAGATCAGCAATTACCAAAAAAATGTGGACATTTAAATGGTAAGAAACTTGTTACTACAGAAGAATTGGTTCAAAAAATTAAAGCGATTAAAGAAGTTGCACCGAGCTTATACATTGTAGCACGTACTGATGCTCGCGGCGTTGAAGGATTAGATGAAGCAATTGAAAGAGCAAATGCATATGTAAAAGCAGGTGCAGATGCAATTTTCCCTGAAGCGCTTCAATCAGAGGAAGAATTCCGTCTATTTAATAGTAAGGTAAATGCACCTTTGCTTGCGAATATGACTGAATTTGGAAAAACTCCATATTATAGTGCAGAGGAATTTGCGAATATGGGCTTCCAAATGGTTATTTATCCTGTAACTTCACTTCGCGTTGCAGCGAAAGCGTATGAAAATGTGTTTACTTTAATTAAAGAAACAGGCTCTCAAAAAGATGCACTTTCTAATATGCAAACGAGAAGTGAATTATACGAAACAATTTCATATCATGACTTTGAAGAGTTAGATACTGGTATTGCAAAAACAGTATTATCAGAAGATCAATAGATAAAGCAGCGAAGGCGATGAAAATACATCTTTGGCAAAATAAAATGCTTGATGTGAAAAATCATCGCCTTCTATTTTCAAAAAAGATATTCCACTCATCGTAGACGAGCATAAGCAAAAAGCTATGAAAGCCGAATGATAGGGGGATACATATGGAGAAAACGAAGTTACCATGGGATGAATTTTTTTCACTTAATAAAGATATAAATCATACTTACTTTACACCAGAAGATTTTTCAGGTGATGAAGATTTAATCGCAAAAACGACAGAACAATTCGTTAAACAAGAAATTGTTCCACAAATGGAGAATATTGAACAACATAACTATAAAGTTTCTCGTCAATTATTTGAGAAAGCTGGGGAACTTGGATTATTAGGCATTGAGGTACCAGAAGATTATGGCGGGTTCGAGTTAGGAAAGGCTGTCTCAGGTCTTGTAGCAGAGAAAATGGGGTACGCTGGTGCGTTTAGCGTTTCTTTTAATATACACGCTGGTGTCGGTACATTGCCTTACATATATTATGGAACGAAAGAGCAAAAAGAAAAATATTTACCGAAAATCGCATCGGGAGAATGGATTGGGGCTTATGCTTTAACGGAGCCAAATGCTGGTTCGGATGCATTAAGTGCAAAAACAAGCGCCGTATTGAATGAAGAGGGAACAGCTTGGAAGTTAAATGGTGAGAAGCAATGGATTACAAATGCTCATATGGCAGATGTATACGTTGTTTTTGCGAAGACAAATAAAGGAATGACAGCGTTTATTGTCGAAAGAACATGTGAAGGTGTATCTATTGGATTAGAAGAAAAGAAAATGGGGATTAAAGGTTCTTCAACAGCGACTCTTATTTTAGAAGATGTTGTCATCCCTGCTGAAAATGTTTTAGGGGAAGTTGGGAAAGGGCATCACGTAGCCCTTAATATTCTTAACTTTGCTAGACTTAAACTTGCTTTTGGAAATATTGGAACAGCAAAACAAGCAATTGGTTTGTCGGTTCAATATGGAAAAGAGCGAAAACAGTTCCAAACGGAATTAGTAGACTTTACGATGATTCAAGAGAAAATTGCAAATATGATTATTGCTACATATGGAGCCGAAAGTGCAGCTTATCGTACAGCAGGTGTAATCGATGAAGCAATTCATGAGAGCGATGAAGATCTTATGAAGAAAATGTCCCAATTTGCAATTGAATGTGCACTGAATAAAGTAAATGCTTCTGAAACACTTGCTTATATCGTAGATGAAGCTGTACAAATTCATGGTGGTTACGGTTATATGCAAGAGTATGAGGTAGAACGATTATATCGTGATGCAAGAATTAGTCGTATTTTTGAAGGAACAAACGAAATTAATAGATTAACAGTTGCTAAAATGTTAATGAAGCAAATCGAACAATTAGAAGACACTGAAGTAGAAAGTAATGTAGCAAATGTAGAAAGAAACCATCGTTACATTTTATTAGCGAAAAAATTGTTGAAACAATCTTTGAAAACGCTCTCTAAAACTCCAGGTCTAAAAATTGACCAAGAACAAGAATATTCACGTGTAATATCAAATATGTTGACGGACGTGTACATCATGGAATCAGCGTTTTTACGTACGAGAAAAGCAGTACGTAAAAATGGAGAGGAAAAAGAACGTACGAAGCAACTCATAACGGATGTTATTTGTGAAGAAGGATACCGTAAAGTAGAAGAAGCGGCGATTTCTGTACTTTCAGCAGCTGTCACAAAAGAACAAGATAGACATGTGATTTTAGCTGAAATCCGTCAATTATTAGTGCCTTTATACACGAACGTATTTACGAAGAAGAGAGAAATTGCGAAAGCTATTATAAATCGCGGGAAATATATTGTGTAAATAGGAGGAAAGCGATATGAAAAAGATTGGTTTTATCGGTTTAGGTAACATGGGCCTTCCAATGTCAAAAAATCTAGTTAAATCAGGTTACACAGTATATGGCGTGGACTTAAATAAAGAGGCGGAAGCGTCCTTTGAAAAAGAAGGCGGAATTATCGGTCTATCAATCTCAAAACTAGCAGAAACATGTGATGTAGTTTTTACAAGTTTACCTTCACCTCGCGCTGTTGAAGCGGTATATTTTGGAGCAGAAGGATTATTTGAAAATGGTCACTCGAATGTAGTTTTCATTGATACAAGTACGGTATCGCCGCAGTTAAACAAACAGTTAGAGGAAGCTGCAAAGGAAAAGAAAGTAGACTTTTTAGCAGCACCTGTGAGCGGTGGTGTAATCGGAGCCGAAAACCGTACATTAACGTTTATGGTTGGTGGATCAAAAGAGGTATATGAGAAAACGGAATCTATCATGGGCGTACTAGGCGCGAACATTTTCCACGTTAGTGAGCAGATTGATAGTGGTACAACTGTTAAGTTAATTAATAACTTATTAATTGGTTTTTATACAGCTGGTGTGAGTGAAGCTTTAACATTAGCGAAAAAGAACAATATGGATTTAGATAAAATGTTTGATATTTTAAATGTAAGTTACGGTCAAAGTAGAATTTATGAACGTAATTATAAAAGTTTTATAGCGCCTGAAAACTACGAGCCAGGATTTACTGTGAACTTATTGAAAAAAGATTTAGGATTTGCAGTTGACTTAGCTAAGGAAAGCGAACTCCATTTACCGGTAAGCGAAATGTTATTAAACGTATATGACGAAGCGAGTCAAGCTGGATATGGTGAAAACGATATGGCTGCTTTATATAAGAAAGTTAGCGAGCAATTAATTTCTAATCAAAAATAAATTATACAAAGGAGAGAATACAATGATTACAACTGAAATTAAACGAGTAAAAAATCACATTAACGGTGAGTGGGTTGAATCGACAGGTACGGAAGTAGAAGCAGTTCCAAATCCAGCGACTGGAAAAATTATCGCTTACGTTCCACTATCTCCAAAAGAAGATGTTGAAAAAGCTGTTGAAGCGGCAAAAGCAGCATTCGAAACATGGTCTAAAGTACCAGTTCCAAATCGTTCAAGAAATTTATATAAATATTTACAGCTATTACAAGAAAATAAAGATGAGCTTGCAAAAATCATTACGCTAGAAAATGGTAAGACGCTAACGGATGCAACAGGTGAAGTGCAACGTGGTATTGAAGCGGTAGAACTTGCAACATCTACGCCAAATTTAATGATGGGTCAAGCACTTCCGAATATCGCTAGCGGAATTGATGGATCGATTTGGCGCTACCCAATCGGAGTTGTTGCTGGTATTACGCCATTTAACTTCCCGATGATGATTCCGTTATGGATGTTCCCACTTGCAATTGCTTGCGGTAATACATTCGTATTAAAAACATCTGAAAGAACGCCACTTTTAGCGGAGCGACTTGTAGAATTATTCTATGAAGCAGGTTTCCCAAAAGGCGTATTAAATTTAGTACAAGGCGGAAAAGATGTTGTAAATAGCATTTTAGAAAATAAAGATATTCAGGCTGTTTCGTTCGTTGGCTCTGAGCCGGTAGCTCGTTACGTATATGAAACAGGTACGAAACACGGAAAACGTGTACAAGCGTTAGCAGGTGCGAAAAACCATGCGATTGTAATGCCAGATTGCAATCTTGAGAAAACAGTACAAGGTGTAATTGGATCTGCATTTGCAAGTAGTGGAGAGCGCTGCATGGCATGCTCAGTAGTAGCAGTAGTGGATGAAATTGCTGATGAATTCATTGATGTATTAGTAGCAGAAACGAAAAAATTAAAAGTAGGCGATGGCTTTAACGAAGAGAACTATGTTGGACCATTAATCCGTGAATCTCATAAAGAGCGCGTTTTAGGCTACATTAATAGCGGTGTAGCAGATGGGGCAACTTTATTAGTAGATGGCCGTAAAATTAATGAAGAAGTTGGAGAAGGTTACTTTGTAGGTGCGACAATCTTTGATGGCGTGAATCAAGAAATGAAAATTTGGCAAGATGAGATTTTTGCTCCAGTATTAAGCATTGTACGAGTTAAAGATTTAGAAGAAGGTATTAAACTAACAAATCAATCTAAATTTGCAAATGGTGCAGTTATTTATACGTCAAACGGTAAACATGCACAAACGTTCCGTGATAATATCGATGCTGGTATGATCGGTGTAAACGTAAATGTTCCAGCACCAATGGCATTCTTCGCATTTGCAGGAAATAAAGCGTCATTCTTTGGTGATTTAGGTACAAATGGCACAGATGGCGTTCAATTCTATACACGTAAAAAAGTTGTAACTGAGCGCTGGTTTTAATATAAAATAAACAGCCAAATTAGTTATTAAATGAAAACCACCACTATTAATAGTGGTGGTTTTCATCTTGTTAATTACTTTTTTCAAAAGCAAGTTTAATACCAAAACCAATTAAGAAGACTCCTGTTAGCCCTTGAATATAACGTTGCGTCTTCGGTTTTTTCATAAAAGCACTAATTTTATCAATTAAAAATATATAAAAAGCGAACCAAATGGCTGTTAAAACGAGGTAAGTAAGGCCCATTACGAGTAGTTGGATAAACGTATTATGATTTGGATTTAAAAATTGCGGTAAAAACGTTAAAAAGAATACTGCAACTTTAGGGTTTAATAAATTCGTAAGAAACCCTTGTCGAAAGCAAGAGGTGTGTTCATCTTCATTATTCAAAGATATATCGTTCGTATCAATGCCTTCTTTATTTCTTACTGCTAAAAGGGCTTTAATACCAATATAAATTAAATATAGAGCCCCAACGTACTTGAAAATAGAAAATAAAAGAGCTGACTTTACAATAAGTGCAGAAAGACCAATTACAGCAGCTAAAGTATGAATTAATAGTGCAATACATGTACCAAACACTGTTTTCACTCCACCGACTTTACCAGCAACCAATGTATTTTTCGTAGCCATTGCTGTATCTGGACCAGGTAAAATGATAAGGCAAATAGACATAATGATGAAAAGAAGATAATTTTCTATCATAGCCGCCCCTCCTTTTTATTTTTAGAATATTTGATTAAAATCAGTGTAGCACAAAAATGGATTTAATAAAATTAAATTTTGTTAAAAATAATTAAATAAAAAAGGCTATATAGTAGCTGTAATTACACTACTATATAGCTTCGATTTTATACCGCTATTTGCGGGTAGTAAGATTTTCACCGCACAAGATTTAGCTGAAGCAAAGAAGTTAGGTAGGGGATGAACAAAACATCCCCTCATGACAATTTCATTTTATGCATTAAGTAAGTTAAAGAAACGATTCACATCTTCTTCTGAAACGTCACTTAACTGTTTATATTTATAATTCGGATTTTGATCTTTATCAACGACAACGGAGCGTACTCCCTCAAAGAAATCTTCATGTCTCATGAAATTTTTAGCAAGTATAAGGTCCGTAGCGAAACATTCTTCAACGGATTTATCTTTTCCATCAATAAACTGTTTTAATGTTACTTTTAGTGAAATAGGGGATTTTGATAACAGTGTTTCTTTCGTTTTTAGAGCAAAGGAACTTTCATCTTTCTCCAATGAATGGATGATTTCTTCCATTGTATCGAAAGCAAAATGTGAATTGATTACTTCTAATGAAGGAGCAAGCTCGCTTTCTAAGTTTGGAGCAGTTGCAAATGTACGAATAACTTCTTTTAAATTAGTATGTACATCATCTTCTTTATGCCAATTTACACTTTCAAGTTCAGTAAGAAACTCTGGTAATGAATCAGATGTCATAAAGTAATCAGCAGCATTAATAAATAATACGTCAGAAGCTTTTAAAATAGATGCTGTTAAAGCAACGAATCGTCCTGTATATCCAGGCGCTTTATTTAAGAAATATGCAGCTCCGACGTCTGGGAAGAAGCCAATATTCATCTCTGGCATTGCCCATTTCGTACGCTCAGTTACAATGCGATACTTCGCACCATTTGTAAGACCGACACCACCGCCCATTACAATTCCATCTAAACAAGCAATAATCGGTTTTGTATATTGATAAATATATGTATCAATTTCATACTCTTCTTCAAAAAAACGTTCTGCATGTTGCAATGCCACTTCATTGGAACGCGCTTCATAAAGAGTTTTAATGTCGCCGCCTGCACAAAAACCTTTTGTGCCAGCTCCTTTTAACACGATAAGTGCAATACGCTCATCGTGTTCCCACTCTTTAAGTTTTTGTCCGATAGGTTGTAACATGTCATAAGATAAAGAATTAAGTGCTTTTGGACGGTTTAAAGTAATTGTCGCAACGCCGTTTTCACTAACAGAAAATAAAACTTGTTCAGTCATAATGCATCCTCCCTTACATATCTTCTTATTCTTAATTCTTGATATGTACTGAAATGTCCTTTATAAATTTTGTCAAAAGTTGACGGTAAATATTAATTTGGTCACTGCATATTTTGACGAGTTATCTTTGCAGGATTTCAGAGACTGAGGGGGAATATTACAACATTACTGTAAGTGTAATTATTTGAAGTTATAATGATAAAAGCGCTATTATATAGGTGTGAAATGTTCATTATCAATTCTAAAAGTGTGTTTGAAGAAAAAATAAATCGTACAATTGTAATAAAAAATTTTACACTGAATTAGAAATAGAGAAAGGAGAAATCGGAATGCCAGGACCTTTACTATTGTCGGTTATTATTTTGTCTTTTTTAATGATAGGAATAACGCAGTATTTTCATCATACAGATACGACAGAAGAAGTGAAGGATAAAGTACGTCTCGTATTTCCGATTTTTATAATATCTATTTCATTCTGTATTTTATTAAATAAAGATGGCTACATTGTCGCAGTGTTCTCATTTTTCGTCGCAATCGTTTTAATTACCGTTTTATATTATGTAATGAAAGACTTTATACAAAAATAAAGGTGTCATAATAGGCATTTTTATTTTGGAGAAAATATAAAATTTCACATACCGTATTTTATATAAAATACATGAAGTATATAACAATAGAAAAGTGTGTACTTTGCTGTGTATGTACTTGTCAATCTTGCATAGCCACTATACTATTAAAATGTAGAGATTATAAAAAGGGGTTGTATCTATCATGAAATTTGAGATGCACACAAAAATTATTTCAAATGAAAAAGAAGTAAGATTACATATTGAAGAAAATATATTTCAATTAATATTGGATGGTTATCACTTATTTACAGTTCAAGAAATATTGCCTTTATATAAATCAAATGAAGAAAGAATTGGAAGTGCAACGATATTGAAGCTAGAGTGGGAGAACGGAAAAACTACAATAAACTATCAACTCGTTTCACTAAAATCAGTAAATTAAAAGGAGTAGAAAAATATGAAGTTATTTCATACAGCGGATTGGCATTTAGGTAAGCTTGTTCATGGCGTGTATATGACTGAAGACCAAAAGATTGTATTAGATCAGTTTGTACAGGCTGTTGAAGAAGAAAAACCAGATGCTGTAATTATTGCAGGGGATTTATATGACCGAGCAATTCCACCTACAGAAGCAGTAGACTTATTAAATGATGTGCTGCAAAAAATAGTTATTGATTTACAAACACCAGTTATTGCGGTAGCTGGTAATCATGATAGTCCGGATCGTATCCATTTTGGAAGTAGTTTAATGAAAAAACAAGGATTACATATTGCAGGTCAATTTCAATTCCCGTATGAACCTGTCGTACTAAATGATGAATATGGAGAGGTTCACTTCCATCTAATACCGTATGCAGACCCAAGCATAGTAAGGCACGTGTTGAAAAATGAAGACGTACGTTCTCATGATGATGCGATGCGCATTTTTATGAATGAGCTCTCTGAAACGATGGATAAAGAAGCTAGACATGTATTTGTTGGACATGCATTTGTAACTTCTTCAGGAGAAGCGGAGGAGAATACAAGTGATGCAGAAAGACCACTTTCAATTGGTGGTGCTGAATATGTAAATAGTCATTATTTTGATAAGTTTCATTACACAGCGCTTGGACATTTACATCAAGCGCATTTCGTACGTAATGAGACGATTCGATATTCAGGTTCACCACTTGCCTATTCAATTTCTGAAGAGAAACATAAAAAAGGTTATTACATTGTAGAACTGAATGAAACTGGTGAAGTAGCAATTGAAAAAAGGTTACTTTCACCACGTCGTAAAATGCGAACAGTAGAAGCGAAAATAGATGAATTATTACAGCACCCAGCAAGTGAAGATTACGTATTTGTAAAATTATTAGACGAAAACCCTGTCTTACAGCCAATGGAGAAAATACGATCTGTATATCCAAATGCAATGCACGTTGAAAGAGCGATGCAAAGACGAGAACTCACAGATACAAATGAAGTAACTGTTTCAAGACATAAAACGGATGATTTATCTCTTTTAAAGGCTTTCTATAAAGAAATGAAGGGGTTAGATTTATCAGAAGAGAAAGAACGCCTATTTATAGATGTATTACAAACAGTGCAAGAACGGGAAGGTGAACGAGGATGAGACCGATTCAGCTTATTATGACAGCATTCGGGCCATATAAACAGAAAGAAATAATCGATTTTGAAGATCTTGGAGAACATCGTATTTTCGCTATTTCTGGGAATACAGGAGCTGGAAAAACAACGATTTTTGATGCGATTTGTTATGTGTTATATGGTGAGGCTAGTGGAGAAGAACGTAGTGATACGAGCATGCTTCGAAGTCAATTTGCTGATGATAATGTTTATACAAGTGTTGAATTAACCTTTCAGTTAAAAGGGAAACGCTATGAAATAAAACGACAACTTGGACATAAAAAACAAGGGAATAAGACCATTACAGGACATGCAGTAGAATTATATGAAGTTATCGATGGAGAAAACGTTCCAGCCGTCGATCGTTTTCATGTAACAGACGTAAATAAAAAAGTGGAAGATTTAATTGGGTTAAGTAAACATCAATTTAGCCAAATTGTTATGTTACCCCAAGGGGAATTCCGAAAACTATTAACATCTGAGACGGAAAACAAAGAAGAGATTTTACGTCGTATTTTTAAAACGGATCGTTATAAATTAATGCGTGAGTTACTTGATCAAAAGAGAAAACAATGGAAAGACGTCTTGCAAGAAAAACAAAAAGAGAGAGAGCTCTATTTCCGTAATGTTTTTAAATTACCAATCCGTGATGGAGCATTATTAGAGACATTAGTGGCACAAGAACATGTAAATACGCATCAAGTAGTAGAAGCGTTAGAACAAGAAACAACCGTGTATAAGGCAGAGGTTGAGCAATTACAAGTAGAACAAGATGTTCAAACGAAGCAATTAAAGGATGCAGAAACACGTTTTCATGCAGCAAAATCTGTAAATGAGAAATTTATAGATTTACAACAAAAGAATGAGAAATATAACACTTTACAAGAGAACCGTGCAGCAATTGAAAGGAAAGAAAAATCCTTTAAACGTGCGGAACAAGCAAAGCGCTTATTACCATTTGAACAATGGTATGAAGAAGCGATGGAAAATGAGCAGAAAGCTGAAAGTATGTTAAAACAGATAATCGTCAAACAAGAACAGATAATGAATAGCTTTGAACTTGCTCAGGAGAAGTATGAAGTAGTAAAGAATAAAGAAGCTGAACGAGAAGAGGCTAAAAAACTTGTTCAAAGATTAGAAGAGTTACAAGCGATCATTGAATCATTAGCTGAGAGAAAGCTGAATTTACAAAATGCCGAAATTCAAATAGGGAAATTAAAAGAAAGTATGCAAAAGTTAGATCAACAACTAGAAGAGCATACAAACCAAAAACAGAGAATGTCTGATGAATTGCAGCAATTAGAACAAGCACTTGAGCAATATGTAGCTAAAGTGGAAGAACTAACGAATATGCGAGAAGATGCAAAAGTTTTAAAACAAGCATATGATGTTTGGCAAGAAAAACAAAAATTCGAGCAAGAAAAAGAAGCGGTAAATAATAAAATGCAAGTGGCAGTTCGTGCATATGAAAACATGGAGCGCCGCTGGTTAAGTGAACAAGCTGGTATATTAGCTCTTCATTTACATGACGGTGAATCTTGTCCGGTATGTGGTAGTACGAGTCATCCACAAAAAGCTACAGAGCAAAGTAATGCGATCGATGAAAAAGAGTTAAACGATTTAAGAGATAAGAAGAACATTGCTGAAAAATTCCATGTGCAAGTAGAGGAGAAATGGAATTTCTATCGACTACAATATGAACAAGTGATAGAAGAAGTTGTGAAGCGCGGCTACAATTCGGAAAAATTAGCTGAAACATATAGTGCACTTGTTCAAAAAGGAAAACAATTAGCTGCAGATGTTAATACGTTAAAAGCAAGTGAAGAAACACGTAAGCAGATTGCTGCGAACATGAAAAGCGTAGAAGAAAAAATAGAAGAACTTCAGAAACAAAAACGAGAATTGGAAACAATGCAGCACCGTACAGAAATGGAGTGTATGCAACTTCGTACGTCATATGAACATGATAAACGAAATATTCCAGAAAACTTACAAACAGTACAAGCTTGGAAAGCACAGTTTGACCAAGCTATGCAGGAACTTAGGTTAATGGAGGACGAATGGAAGAAAGTGCAGGAAGCGTATCAGCATTGGCAAAATGAAAATATACGTATTCAAGCAGAACAAAAAGGTGCTTCTAATCAATTTGAAAGTGCAAAATTAAAGAAAGAAGAGACTTTCGCACGCTTTATGAAAGAGCTAGAACAAAGCGGGTTTACAGATGAATTCACGTATAAAAAAGCCAAATTAAGCGATCCCGAGATGGAGATGTTACAAAAAGAAATTCAAGGTTATTATTCATCGCTTGAAGTGCTTGCAAAACAAATTGAAGAGTTAAACTCAGAATTAAAAGATAAAGAGTATATGGATATTACATCTTTAGGTGAACACATAAAAGAACTAGAAATTAATCTCGATATCATTAAAGAAAAACGTCAACGTGCGCAAAATGCGGCAACATATATTTCTGATTTACATGAAAACATTAGACGTATTGACGAACAAATTCACGAGGAAGAAAAAGCCTTCCAAGAACTTGTTGATTTATATGAAGTAATGAAAGGTGATAACGAAAGTCGTATATCATTTGAACGTTACATCTTAATTGAGTATTTAGAACAAATTGTTCAAATCGCAAACGAACGACTACGTAAATTATCAAATGGACAATTTTATTTAAAACGAAGTGAGCGAGTTGAAAAAAGAAACCGTCAAAGTGGATTAGGTTTAGATGTGTACGATGCATACACTGGCCAAACACGCGATGTAAAAACACTATCCGGTGGAGAGAAATTTAACGCATCACTTTGCCTAGCGCTAGGAATGGCAGATGTCATTCAAGCATATGAAGGCGGTATTTCCATCGAAACGATGTTCATCGATGAAGGGTTTGGTTCATTAGATGAAGAATCGTTAACGAAAGCGGTAGATGCCTTAATTGACTTACAAAAATCAGGCCGATTTATCGGTGTCATCTCACACGTTCAAGAGCTGAAAAACGCAATGCCAGCTGTATTAGAAGTAACGAAGCAGAAGGATGGGTGTAGTCAGACTAGGTTTGTGGTGAAGTAAGCTTAGAAAATGGAGTAGGGAATCTACCGATACTTTTAGTGTCATATGTATGAATAATAAAACGTCGTCTCTTCATATTGGAGGCGACGTTTTATTTTATAAAATATCTATGAATTATCTGTAGAAGGCGGCGTATTCTCCAAACGATTATAAGTTTTAAAGGCTGAAATTGCTGAGATAACCCCGCCTACTAAAAATAAAGCGGATCCTCCAACTAAGATGATACGACTGACATATGTTTCCCGTGCTTCTTCGACTTCTTCTTGTAACGCTGTAGGCATATGAATCCCCCCTTTATAAAAGTTGTTTTATAAATAGTATATACAAACGCCTAAAATGTGTTAAAATAACTGATGATTTTATGCAGTGGGTAATTAGATGAGTAGGATGCGAGTGGCTAAGTAAATCTTCATCATAAATTTATGTGAACTTCACATAGAGCACATATTAACATTGTATTATGTATATGTACCAAATAAATAAATAAAGTGAATGTAAGTTCTGTTTTCAAAAATTTAAAATCCTTTTATTTCTATATGAAAGTTTTAATCAAGGGTTTTAAAAAATTTGGAAATAGATCTTATGAATATGGAATTCATATAAAAGGGGAATGTCTTATGACAACATATACGAGTGAAATGAGAAAAACTTTAGTTTCAGAAGAAGATGTAGATATTTTAAAAATTATGGCGCATCCAATCCGACTGCAAATTGTAAATGAATTAAGTACGAGAAAAACTTGTAATGTAACACAATTAACAGAGTTACTGAATATTCCGCAATCTACTGTTTCACAACATTTATCAAAAATGAAGGGTAAAGTGTTACGAGCAGAGAGAAGAGGTTTAGAAATTTATTATCATATTAACAATTTAAAAGCGAGTAAGATTGTTAATGTTTTAGGGTATATAAACTAGTGAAATATTTTTATATAAAATAGCCCCTGCTGTTGAGCAGGGGCTATTTTGTGTTGTTTTATGTATTTGTATTTAAAACTTTATAGTTTTTATGATTTACAATTGTTCGATCAAATTCAAAAGTACCACCGCTTACATTTGTAATTTCAACTAAGACCGATTCAGTATAAAGTTTTAATACAGATCCTGTAATCTTTAAATTATTTCGTTGAAAAAGTATAGTATCCCCTACGTTTGCTTTCATAGTACCTCCTCATTAAAGACAGAAATATTTTTTTATTATATATATTAAACCACGGATAGATATATTAGTGAATATTTAGTTTTATTTATTGGAAAAAAATTTGTGATTTTATAAAAAATAAGGTGGATTGAAGTATAAAAAATTTTTCTATTGTATTTAATCAGTAGTTTTTTGTATTTCATCCTTCGTTTTTTGTAACTGATTCCATGTTTTTGACGCTCTATCTTGTAAGTGCTTACATAAACAAAAACATCTTATACAATGAAGGTGTCAAATCAAAAGAGGTGACCAAAATGAACATAAAAAAAGTAAATTTAGCGAATAGCATTGAAATAGAAAGAGGAGGCGGAAAGGTATGAAAAAATCAACTGTTAATCCATGGCTTGTTGTCCTTGGCACAGTTATAGTACAAATGGGGCTTGGGACGATATATACATGGAGTTTATTCAATCAGCCTTTAGTTAGTAAATATGGTTGGAGTCTTAACGCTGTTGCGATAACTTTCTCAATTACTAGTCTTTCTTTAGCATTTTCAACTTTATTTGCGAGTAAATTGCAAGAAAAATGGGGACTTCGTAAACTTATTATGATAGCTGGATTAGCATTAGGACTAGGATTAATACTTAGTTCACAAGCATCCTCACTAATATTACTTTATGTACTAGCGGGAGTTGTTGTAGGTTATGCAGATGGTACAGCATATATCACTTCACTATCAAATTTAATAAAGTGGTTTCCAGAGCGTAAAGGTTTAATTGCTGGTATTTCTGTCTCTGCATATGGTTCAGGTAGCTTAATCTTTAAATACGTTAACGCACAGTTGATTGAATCAGTTGGTGTATCCCAAGCATTTATATACTGGGGTTTAATTGTTACAGCTATGATTGTAATTGGTGCTTGTTTAATCCATCAAGCTGCAGATCAAGGAGCAGTTCATGAAACAAAAACTGAGGAATACACAACGAAAGAAATGTTAGGCACAAAACAAGTATACTTATTATTTATCATGTTATTTACATCATGTATGAGTGGCTTATACTTAATTGGTATGGTAAAAGACATTGGTGTTCAACTTGTAGGACTTAGCGCAGCAACAGCAGCTAATGCGGTGGCTATGGTTGCAATCTTCAATACGTTAGGTCGTATCATTTTAGGACCGTTATCGGATAAAATTGGGCGTTTAAAAATCGTTACTGGTACTTTTGTTGTTATGGCGAGTTCAGTCTTAGTTCTAAGTTTTGTAGATTTAAATTATGGTATTTACTTCGTATGTGTAGCAAGTGTAGCGTTTTGCTTTGGTGGAAATATCACTATTTTCCCAGCTATTGTTGGTGATTTCTTCGGTATGAAAAACCATAGTAAGAACTACGGAATTGTGTATCAAGGATTTGGATTTGGGGCGCTTGCAGGTTCCTTTATCGGTGCACTTCTAGGTGGATTCAAACCAACGTTCATGGTAATAGGTGTATTATGTGTCGTGTCATTCATTATCGCAATTTTAATTCAAGCACCTAAGCAGAAAAAAGAAAAAGAAGAAGAGTATCGCAGCGTAGCATAAGTATATAAATCTTCTATAACAATATGATTACGAAAAAGCATCCTATTCTATTAATTAGGATGCTTTTTTTATGAGTTATTTTAACAAGGTTAAATTACTTTTATGATTTTCATAGATGTAAAAGTGAGTGAAATGCCTATTTGGATTATATTGAAATACAATAAATTGATACATCGTATTCGAAATATATATTAAATCTTAAATGACAAAAAAGACATTCATTAGTATTTGTAAGATATATTTTCAGAAAAATATTGAGAAAATATATACTTGAGTTTTTCATAAAGCATTGTAAATGAACGTATCTCTAGTTTAGTTTCTTCAATTTTAAAAAGAGGACTTTGAATTTTATTTATAATATAAGTACTTTTAATGCGTTTACATATGATTTTATTAAGAAGCATTAAAATGGTTTATCTGAAAAATAAAAAAAGATTGACAAGTTTATTGAGAAACATTATCATTTCGGTGTAAGATGGTAAATGAAAAACATTATCAATAAAATGGATTTTAAAGTAATGCGCACTTGACCAATTAGTTTAGTAAGTGTATTATTTTTTACAACACAACTGATAATGAAAATCAATATCATCGGTGTTACTTAATGAAATTAATGTTTATGTGAAAGGATAGAGAAAATGAACTTAGGGGAATTTGATGGGAAAACAGTTTTAGTAACAGGTGCAGCACAAGGCATAGGCAGTGTCGTTGCCAAAATGTTTTTAGAAAGAGGAGCCACAGTTATTGCGGTTGATCAAAATGAAGAGGGGTTAAATGTACTCTTAAATCAAAATGAATTAAACAATACACGTATGAAAACGTTTCGTTTAGATGTGAGTGATAGCGCCGCTGCTGAAGACATGGTAAATCATATTGCAAATGAAATAGCGCCAATAGATATTTTAATAAATGTTGCAGGGGTTTTACGTATGGGACCAATTCATTCGTTAAGTGATGAAGATTGGAATAAAACATTCTCTGTAAATACGACAGGGGTTTTCAATATGTCCCGAGCGGTAAGTAAAAATATGATGTTAAGAAAATCGGGGGCAATTGTTACAGTCGGTTCAAATGCGGCAAATACGCCAAGAATGGAGATGGCTGCGTATGCTGCGTCAAAGGCCGCAACGACGATGTTTATGAAATGTTTAGGACTAGAGCTTGCGGCATACAATATACGCTGCAACTTAGTTTCTCCAGGTTCTACTGAAACAGAGATGCAAAGATTACTATGGGCTGATGAGAATGGAGCTAAAAATATAATTGCTGGTTCTCAAAATACATATAGACTCGGAATTCCATTACAAAAAATTGCACAACCTTCAGAAGTTGCTGAAGCAGTGTTATTTTTAGCCTCAGATAGAGCAAGTCATATTACAATGCACAATTTATGTGTTGATGGCGGTGCTACGTTAGGAGTTTAATAAAAATTCAGGAGGTTATTATATTATGAATGAACATATAGCTGTAAAGGAATTGTCAGAAAAACTTTTAGAAGATTATAAGACTGAATCTTCATTCTTTTTCGCTTCACCAACTCGAACGATATTAGCAGAAGGAGAGTTTACTATAGTAAAGCATCGTGAAATTGAAAGTTTCCCAGAGCTTGTGCAAGCGAAATTAAGTAATGCGAAACAAGCTGGAAATCCAAATCCTATCGTTGTGGGTGCTTTGCCATTTGATCGTAGAAAAGAAGTCCAACTCATCGTACCAGAATATAGCAGAATTTCTGAGCGTTTACAATTGGATACAACAAATCAGCTTGAAACAAATGAGAATGTAACATTTGAAATGACACCAGTGCCAGACCCTGAAGTTTATATGAATGGTGTGAAGCAAGGAATTGAAAAAATACAGGACGGTGATTTAAAGAAAATCGTTCTATCCAGATCGTTAGATGTTAAATCTTCCGAAAAGATTGATAAGCAAAAACTTCTGCGAGAATTAGCAGAGCATAATAAGCATGGTTATACATTTTCTGTAAATTTACCGAAAGATGAAAAAGAGAACAGTAAGACGCTAATTGGAGCAAGCCCTGAATTACTTGTTTCACGTAATGGTATGCAAGTTATTTCTAACCCGTTAGCTGGTTCAAGGCCACGTAGTGAGGACCCAGTAGAAGATAAAAGAAGAGCAGAGGAATTACTTTCTTCGCCAAAAGATTTACATGAACATGCGGTAGTAGTTGAAGCGGTTGCCGCTGCACTTCGTCCGTATTGTCATACATTACATGTTCCAGAAAAGCCATCAGTTATTCATAGTGAAGCGATGTGGCATTTGTCTACAGAAGTGAAAGGTGAACTTAAGGATCCAAATACTTCTTCTTTACAATTAGCAATTGCCCTTCATCCTACGCCAGCAGTTTGCGGAACTCCGATGGAAAAAGCAAGAGAAGCTATACAGCATATTGAGCCATTTGACCGCGAGTTCTTTACAGGAATGCTAGGATGGAGCGATTTAAATGGAGATGGAGAATGGATTGTTACAATTCGTTGTGCTGAAGTACAAGAAAATACACTTCGTTTATATGCAGGAGCTGGAGTTGTTGCTGAGTCAAAACCAGAAGATGAGTTAGCAGAAACATCAGCTAAGTTCCAAACAATGCTAAAAGCTTTAGGGTTAAGAGATAGTTCACTTAATGAAAAATAGGGGGAAGAAAGAATGCTAGTAGGTTATACAGAATGGCCAAAAGAATTTGCCGATCGTTACCGAGAAGCAGGATGTTGGCTTGGTGAAACATTTGGAGGAGTGTTAAGAGAGCGGGCTGAGAAATATGGAGATCGAATCGCGGTTGTAAGTGGTAAGAAGCATATAACATATAGTGAACTTAATAAAAAGGTAGATCGTTTAGCAGCAGGTTTACTGAATTTAGGAATAAAGAAAGAGGACAGAGTTGTAATCCAGTTACCTAACATTATCGAGTTTTTCGAAATATGTTTTGCACTATTTCGAATTGGAGCGCTTCCTGTCTTTACACTACCTTCACATCGAAGCAGTGAAATTAGTTATTTTTGTGAGTTTGGCGAGGCGAGCGCTTACGTTATTTCAGATAAGGCTCTCGGTTTTGATTATCGAAAATTAGCAAGAGAAGTGAAAGAGAAAGTGCCAACTTTACAACATGTAATTGTAGTGGGAGAAGAAGAAGAGTTTGTGAACATAAATGATCTGTATATGGATCCCGTCTCATTACCAGAAGTTCAGCCAAGTGATGTTGCATTTCTCCAATTATCAGGAGGCACAACAGGTCTTTCTAAATTAATTCCTAGAACACATGATGACTATATTTATAGTTTACGTGTTAGCGCTGAAATTTGTAATTTGAATGCAGAAAGCGTCTATATGGCAGTTCTTCCAGTAGCACACAATTACCCAATGAGTTCTCCAGGGACATTTGGAACTTTCTATGCGGGTGGAAAAGTGGTATTGGCAACTGGTGGTAGTCCAGATGAGGCCTTTGCTCTTATCGAAAAAGAAAAAGTTACAATTACAGCGCTCGTTCCGCCATTAGCAATGATTTGGCTTGATGCTGCATCTTCTCGTAATGCCGATTTATCAAGCCTAGAGATTATTCAAGTAGGTGGTGCTAAGTTTAGCGCTGAGGTTGCAAAACGTATACGTCCTACATTTGGATGTACGTTACAGCAAGTGTTCGGTATGGCGGAAGGATTAGTGAACTATACAAGATTAGATGATCCGGAAGAATTTATTATTTATACACAAGGTAGACCAATGTCTGCACTCGATGAAGTACGAGTTGTTGATGAAAATGACAACGATGTACAACCTGGCGAAGTAGGTAGTTTATTAACAAGAGGTCCATATACAATTCGTGGTTACTATAAAGCCGAAGAGCATAATGCACGATCATTTACAAAGGATGGATTTTATCGCACAGGTGATCTTGTAAAAGTAAATGAACAAGGATACATCATTGTAGAAGGAAGAGATAAAGATCAAATTAACCGCGGTGGTGAGAAAGTTGCTGCGGAAGAAGTTGAAAATCATCTATTAGCACACGATGCGGTCCATGACGTAGCAATTGTATCTATGCCTGACGATTATTTAGGTGAACGCACCTGTGCTTTTGTTATAGCTCGCGGACAAGTTCCAGCAGTAAGTGAATTAAAAATGTTTTTAAGAGAACGTGGTATAGCGGCTTATAAAATTCCAGATCGAATTGAATTTATTGAAGCATTCCCGCAAACAGGAGTCGGAAAAGTCAGCAAAAAAGAACTACGTAAAGTCATTGCTGAAAAGCTTATTACAGTAAAACA
This sequence comes from Bacillus cereus group sp. BceL291, assembly GCF_051776705.1. NCBI lineage: Bacteria > Bacillati > Bacillota > Bacilli > Caryophanales > Bacillaceae > Bacillus > Bacillus cereus group sp. BceL291. The sequence goes on from NZ_JBPWAP010000004.1 coordinate 155,994, forward strand.
ATAATAAAAACCGGAAGGAAGTGATTAGATGGCTATCCCATCTATTTCAGTATATAAAATGCCAATTGAATCAGAACTACCAAAAAATAAAGTGAATTGGACGCCAGATCCGAAACGTGCAGTACTTTTAATTCATGACATGCAAGAATATTTTCTTGATGCATATAGCGATAAAGAATCACCAAAAGTAGAACTTATTTCAAATATAAAAATGATAAGAGAAAAATGTAAGGAACTTGGTATACCAGTTGTTTATACAGCACAACCTGGTGGGCAAACGTTAGAACAACGAGGTTTATTACAAGACTTTTGGGGTGACGGTATACCTGCTGGACCAGATAAAAAGAAAATTGTTGATGAACTTACTCCTGATGAGGATGATATATTCCTCACAAAATGGAGATATAGTGCATTTAAAAAGACAAATCTATTAGAAATTTTAAATGAACAAGGAAAAGATCAACTCATTATTTGCGGTATTTATGCGCATATTGGCTGTCTTTTAACAGCTTGTGAAGCATTTATGGATGGTATAGAGCCGTTCTTTGTAGCAGATGCAGTTGCTGATTTTTCACTAGAGCATCATAAACAAGCATTGGAGTATGCATCTAATAGATGTGCAGTAACGACATCAACAAACCTACTGTTAAACGATTTACAAAGTGTAAAAGATGATGAGAGTGAAGGAATCACTATACAGGAAGTGCATGAACTAGTTGCACAACTACTTCGTGAGCCAGTAGAGAGTATTGATATTGATGAGGACTTATTAAATAGAGGGCTTGATTCGGTCAGAATTATGAGTTTAGTAGAGAAGTGGCGTCGTGAAGGGAAAGAAATCACTTTTGCACATTTAGCAGAACGTCCAACTGTTGCAGGTTGGTACAGTTTACTATCTTCACAAACAGCACAGGTGCTGTAACAAATAGACTACATAATAAAGGGGTAGTAAAGAATGCCTAACAGTCAAAAGATTCGTCATTCGTTATCATCTGCGCAGTCTGGTATGTGGTTTGCGCAACAATTAGATCCGCTTAATCCAATTTACAATACTGGGGAATATGTAGAAATAAACGGAAATATTCATCAAGAAATTTTCGAATTAGCTGTACGTAAAGTTGTAATGGAAGCAGAAGCACTTCATGTTCGCTTCGAGGAGGATGAAATTGGCGCATGGCAAGTTATTGAAGAATCACAGTTTCATATGCATTTTATTGACGTTCGTAAAGAAGAAAATCCTGAAGAAGCTGCTAAAGTATGGATGAAAAATGATTTATCTATGCCAGTCGATTTGAAAAAAGATACATTATTTACTGAAGCACTTATTCAAGTTGAAAATAATCGTTTCTTTTGGTATCAGCGCATCCATCACATTGTGATGGATGGCTATGGATTTTCACTTCTTAGCCAAAAAGTGGCGAATGAGTATACATCACTTATAGAAGAAACAAACAAGAATGAAAAGCCGTTTGGTTCTCTTACAAAAGTCGTGCAAGAAGATATTGAGTATCGTGAGTCTAAAAAATTTCAGGAAGATCGTACTTTTTGGTTAGAAAAATTTGCGGATGAACCAGAAGTTGTAAGCTTGGCAGAGCGAGCACCGAGAACATCAAATGGATTTTCACGAGAAACAGCTTATTTATCTAGTTCTAGCACGAAAACTTTATTAGAAGATATCAATATTTCGTTAACAAGTTGGCCGGAATTCATTGTCGCTGTAACAAGTATTTATATGCATAAGTTAACAGGTGCAAATGATATTGTTTTAGGTTTACCGATGATGGGACGTCTAGGTTCGGTATCTATTCATACACCAAGTATGGTAATGAATTTAGTGCCACTTCGTATTACAGTAACTCCAAATATAACTCTTGCGGAATTATTGCAGCAAGTTTCTAAAGAAATCCGAGATGTACGTCGCCATTATAAATACCGTCATGAGGAATTAAGAAGAGACTTAAAGTTACTAGGTGAAAATCAAAGGTTGTTTGGACCGTTAGTGAATGTTATGCCTTTTGATTACGGGCTAAATTTTGCTGGGAATCGTGGTATTACGCATAATTTATCAGCAGGACCTGTCGATGATTTATCAATAAATGTATATAAACGTTTTGATCAAAATGAGCTAATGATTCATTTTGATGCAAATCCTGAAGTATATAATGGCGCGGAGCTAGCATTGCATAAAGAAAGATTTATGAGTCTATTTGAATTAGTAGTAAATAATTATGAGAAAAACGAGTCGATTGGAAAAATAAACATTACTCTGCCTGAAGAAAATCATAAAGTTTTATTGGAATGGAATGAAACGAAGGAAGACGATGAGTTAATCAGTCTGCCTATATCATTTGAAAAACAAGTGCAAAAAAATCCCAATAAACTAGCCATTACTTGTGACGGTGTAAACCTTACGTATAAAGAGCTAAATGAACGAGCGAATGAACTAGCACATTATTTAGTAGAAGAAGGAATACGACCAAACCAATTTGTAGCTTTAGTATTCCCTAGATCAATAGAAATGGTAGTTAGTATGCTAGCAGTCTTAAAGGCTGGTGCAGCGTATTTACCAATAGATCCAGAATACCCAGCAGAAAGAATTAATTATATAGTAAATGATGCAAAACCAGTTTGTATCATAACACATTCATCTGTTTCATCTAAGTTAGTTATAGAAAATGATATGAAAAAAATTGTATTAGATGAAGAAGAAACGAAACTAGCGTTACATACATATTCTCGTATGAATATAGCATGTAAGAATGATGTATCACTTTTAAACCCAGCCTATACAATATATACTTCAGGCTCAACAGGAAACCCAAAAGGTGTAATTGTTCCTATGAGAGGTTTAAGTAACTTTTTAATGGCTATGCAACAAAAGTTTTCATTAAATGAAAATGATCATTTATTAGCAGTTACAACGTTTGCGTTTGATATTTCTGCTCTAGAAATTTATTTACCTCTTATTAGTGGTGCAAGTTTAACAATTGCGCAAAAAGAAGACATACAAGAGCCATCAGCATTAACGACACTTTTACAAGAAGAAAGAGTGACCATTATGCAGGCTACACCGACGCTTTGGCAGGCGTTAGTAACTGATTATCCAGAGAAGCTACAAGGGCTAAATATACTAGTTGGTGGTGAAGCTCTTCCAGCGCATTTAGCAAATAAATTAAAAGAATTAGGTTGCTCAATAACTAATTTATATGGACCAACTGAAACGACGATTTGGTCTACTTTTATGAACATTGATGAAGGTGAAAAGGGTATACCTCCTATTGGAAAGCCAATTTGCAATACAGAAGTGTATGTATTGGATGCAGGGTTACAACCAGTTCCACCTGGAGTTATTGGGGAATTATATATTGCAGGGGAGGGACTTGCAAGCGGATATTTAGGAAAACCTGAGTTAACAGCTGAACGGTTTATTGCAAATCCTTATGGAGAATCAGGGAAGCGCATGTACCGTACAGGAGATCTTGTGAAATGGCGTAGTGATGGTGCGTTAGAGTACATTAGTCGCGCAGATCATCAAATTAAAATTCGTGGATTCCGAATTGAATTAGCTGAAATTGAAACGGTATTACAACGACATGAAAATATTCAACAAGCGGTAGTAATGGTACGAGAAGATCGTCCAAATGATAAACGCATCATTGCGTATATCGTTGCAGAAGAAAAGGAACCGATTAATCTTTCAGAAATTCGTTCTTATGTTTCAGAAAGTTTAGCGAATTATATGATACCATCGGCATTTGTTGTGCTAGAAGAATTACCATTAACGCCAAATGGTAAGGTTGACAGAAAGAAATTACCTGCTCCTGATTTTAATGGAATGCACAATGAGAGAGTTGCTAGAAATCCGAAAGAAGAAATATTATGTGATTTATTTGCAGAAGTACTTGGTGTTTCTCGAATTAGCATTGATGATAATTTCTTTGAAATGGGTGGACATTCACTTCTCGCATCTCGTTTAATGGCAAGGATTCGTGAAACGTTAAGTGTGGAATTAGGAATCGGGAAACTATTTGAATCACCAACTGTTGCCGAACTGGCGAAACAATTAAACGATGCAAAAAGTGCAAGACCAGCTATTCAGAAAGCAAGTAGGCCAAATGAAGTTCCACTTTCATTTGCACAGCGCAGGTTATGGTTCTTAAATTGTTTAGAAGGTCCAAGTCCTACTTATAATATTCCGCTAGTCATTCGTATGAATGGAATATTGAATCGGGAAGCATTACAAGGTGCTTTTTATGATGTAGTTGAGAAACATGAAACACTTAGAACAATTTTCCCTAACGTATTAGGTAGTTCCTATCAGAGAATTTTAGATATGGAAAACTTAAATCTAGAAATGGTTATAACTAATACATGTAAAGATGAATTAGAAAGTGTACTTTCAGAGGCGGTAAGATATAGCTTTAACCTCGATTTTGAGCCGGCAGTTCGTTTACAACTTTTTACAGTGAGTGAAAACGAACATGTATTATTAATTTTATTACATCATATTGTAGGTGATGGCTGGTCATTACAGCCGTTAACGAGAGACTTTGCAGCGTCGTATAAAGCGCGATGTCAAGGTGACAGAGTTCAGCTGGAGACACTACCAGTTCAATACGCGGATTATGCACTTTGGCAACAGCAATTGCTAGGTGATGAAACGACACCAGAGAGTCTTATTTCAACACAATTAGATTTTTGGAAAGAAGAACTTAAAGGTTTACCAGACCAAATGGAGTTACCTACAGATTTCCAGCGTCCAATTGAGACGAGTTACCGCGGGGAAACAATTCATTTTCATATAGATGAAGGTATGCATAGTAGGTTAGTAGAGCTTGCACGTAAAAATGGAGTTAGTTTGTTTATGGTATTGCAAGCAGGGCTTAGTGCACTATTTACAAGATTAGGTGCAGGCACTGATATACCAATTGGAAGTCCGATTGCTGGAAGAAATGATGATGTACTTTCAGATATTGTTGGTTTATTTGTAAATACATTAGTGTTACGTACAAATACGTCAGGAGATCCAAGTTTTAAAGAATTATTAAATAGAGTGAAGCAGGTAAATCTTGCAGCTTATGAAAATCAAGATGTTCCATTTGAAAGGCTTGTTGAAGTGTTAAATCCAGTACGTACTCGAAACAGCCACCCGTTGTTTCAAGTTATGTTAGCTTTTCAAAATACACCAGAAGCAACGTTTCATGTACCAGGTTTAGAAGCGAGCCTTGAAATTCAAAGCGTCGGTTCTGCAAAATTTGATTTAACATTTGAAATTAGTGAGAGTAACGGGGTTGATGGTACTCCGAACGGTTTACATGGATTACTAGAGTTTAGTACCGATTTATATAAACGTGAAACGGTTCAAAAACTAATAGAACGATTCATTTTGTTATTAGATGATGCAGCTACAAATCCGGATCAATCAATTGGCAGATTAGAAATATTAACTGTAGCAGAGAAAAATACAGTGTTAGAAAAGTGGAATGGTGGTTTTCAAATTGCACCAGAAATGACATTGCCACAATTGTTTGAAAAGCAGGTTCATATAAATCCAAATTCTATTGCTGTTGTCTTTGAAGATAAGAAATTAACTTATAAAGAGTTAAGTAGAAAAGCAAATAAAATAGCTCGATTCCTAATAGCAAAAGGGATTGGTCCTGATCAACTCGTTGCTTTAGCGATGCCAAGATCATTAAACATGGTTGTAAGCTTATTAGCTGTTCTTAAAGCTGGTGCTGGATACCTTCCGTTAGATCCAGATTACCCAGCAGACCGCATTTCATTTATGCTACACGATGCGAAACCAACATGTGTTTTAACGAATTCAGAAGTGGAATTTGAATGTGATGAGGCACTAAAAGTTTTAGTTGATGATGTAAAAGTAATAGCAGAAGTTGAGAAATATAGTGAAGAAAATATTGATGAAGTAGAACGCATTAAGCCATTATCTCCATCACATATTGCTTACGTTATTTATACGTCAGGCTCAACGGGTAGACCGAAAGGCGTTATGATACCTCATCAAAATGTAGTAAGACTTTTAGGAGCAACTGATCATTGGTTCCAGTTTGACGGAAACGATGTTTGGACGATGTTCCATTCATACGCTTTTGATTTCTCTGTTTGGGAAATTTGGGGACCTTTATTATACGGAGGGCGTTTAGTTGTAGTGCCACATACTGTAAGTCGCTCACCGAAAGAATTTTTACAGCTTCTTGTTAAAGAAAAGGTTACGGTTTTAAACCAAACTCCATCAGCGTTCTATCAATTGATGCAAGCAGATCGTGAAAATGAAGAGATTGGCCAAAAATTATCTTTACAATATGTTGTTTTTGGAGGAGAAGCACTTGAGCTAAGTCGCTTAGAAGATTGGTATAGTCGACATCCTCATAACGCACCAAAGCTTATTAATATGTACGGTATTACGGAGACGACAGTACATGTTAGTTATATTGAATTAGATGAAACTATCGTCTCTTTACGAGCAAATAGTTTAATTGGGTGCAGTATACCTGACCTTAAAGTGTATGTGTTAGACAACTATTTACAACCAGTGCCACCTGGAGTAGTTGGAGAAATGTATGTTGCAGGTGCAGGGCTTGCGCGTGGATATTTAGGAAGAGCAGGATTAACGGCTGAACGCTTTATCGCAGATCCATTTGGCAAGCCAGGTACAAGAATGTATCGTACAGGAGACTTAGCTCGCTGGCGTAAAGATGGGACGCTAGATTATATAGGACGTGCAGATCATCAAATCAAAATTCGTGGGTTCCGAATTGAATTAGGAGAAATAGAAGCAGTCATAATGAAGCACCCTAAAGTTGAGCAAGTAGCCGTTATTGTACGGGAAGATCAACCAGGGGATAAACGGTTAGTTTCTTATATCGTTGCATCAAATAATGAAGCGATTGATACGAATGAAATGCGTCAGTTTGCTAGTGGTAGTTTACCAGATTATATGGTTCCATACGCTTTTGTAGTAGTAAATGAGTTACCTTTAACTCCAAACGGTAAATTAGATAGAAAGGTATTGCCAGCTCCAGAATTTATCGCATCATCTTCTAGTCGTGGTCCAAGAACACCGCAAGAAGAAATGTTATGTGACTTGTTTACAGAAGTGCTAAGTGTACCTCAAATTGGAATTGATGACGGATTCTTTGATCTTGGTGGCCATTCACTCCTTGCAGTGCAGCTTATGAGCCGCATGAAAGAGGCGCTTGGAGTGGAACTAAATATTGGCACTTTATTTGCAGCACCGACTGTTGCAGGGTTAGCTGAAAGACTTGAGATGGGGAATGGTCAAAGTGCACTTGATGTGTTGCTTCCATTACGAGCAAGCGGGGATCAATTACCACTATTTTGTGTACATCCAGCAGGTGGATTAAGTTGGTGCTATGCAGGACTTATGAAATCTTTAGGAACAGATTATCCAATCTATGGTGTACAAGCACGTGGTATCGCTAAAAATGAAGAACTTCCAAAAAGTTTAGAGGAGATGGCGGCGGATTACTTGAAACACGTTCGTGAAGTACAGCCTTATGGACCATATCGTTTATTAGGTTGGTCGCTTGGAGGAAATGTTGTGCATGCAATGGCGGCGCAACTACAAAATGAAGGGGAAGAAGTAGAATTACTCGTTATGCTTGATTCTTATCCTGGACACTTCTTACCGAATACGGAAGCGCCTACTGAAGAGGAAGCGTTAATCGCATTACTTGCTTTAGGCGGATATGACCCAGATAACATGGATGGTAAACCACTTACAATGGAAAGTGCAGTTGAAATCCTTCGTAAAGATGGAAGTGCATTAGCAAGTCTTGAAGAAGAGACTATATTGAACTTGAAAGAAACATATGTAAATTCAGTAGGGTTGTTAGGGAAATATGTACCGAAAGTTTATAACGGAGATATCTTATTCTTTAGATCTACTGTTATACCAGACTGGTTTGATCCTATTTCTCCAAATACGTGGTTAAATTATTTAGATGGGCAAATTGTGCAGCACGATGTTGATTGTAGACATAAAGATCTATGTCAGCCAGGTCCACTTACGGAAATTGGACAAGTATTAGCGAAATATTTGCAGAATAAGAAAGGGGTAAGTAGAGTATGACGAATCCATTTGAAAATGATAATTACACATATAAAGTATTAATAAATGAGGAGGGCCAGTATTCTCTCTGGCCTGCTTTTCTCGATGTACCTATTGGCTGGAATGTCGTATATGAAGAAGCTAGTAGGCAGAGTTGCTTAGAATATGTTGAATATAACTGGAAAGATTTGAATCCACAAGGTAATCAAGTTCGCGAAAAAACATTAGTAGGAAAACGATAATGAAAGAAAAACTAAATCCAAAAGTAGTTGTAAGTATCGTTTATATAACTGCGATGTTTATGGCTGCGATGGACGCAACGATTGTAAATGTAGCACTGCAAACGATAAGTAGAGAACTACAAGTACCTCCATCTGCAATGGGGACGGTGAATGTTGGGTATTTAGTTAGTTTAGCTGTTTTCCTTCCGATTTCTGGTTGGTTAGGAGATCGTTTTGGTACGAAAAGAGTATTTTTAATTGCTCTTTTCGTATTTACAATTGCATCTGCTTTATGCGGAATGGCTAACGATATTACTTCATTGAATATTTTCCGTATTATTCAAGGTGCTGGCGGAGGGCTTTTAACACCGGTTGGAATGGCGATGTTATTTCGAACATTTTCACCCGAGGAAAGACCGAAGATTTCCCGGTTCATTATACTTCCAATTGCTGTAGCACCAGCAATTGGTCCTATCATCGGTGGTTTCTTTGTAGATCAAATGTCTTGGCGTTGGGCATTTTATATTAATCTACCGTTTGGAATCGTTGCATTGCTATTTGGACTTCTATTTTTAGCAGAACATGTTGAAAAATCAGCTGGTCGCTTTGATTCGCTCGGCTTTATTTTATCAGCACCAGGATTTGCGATGCTCATATATGCACTCAGTCAGGGACCATCAAAAGGGTGGATTTCTCCAGAAATTATGAGTACTGGGATAGCTGGGGTTGTATTCATTACATTGTTTATAATTGTAGAACTGAAAGTAAAGCAACCGATGTTAGATTTACGCTTATTAAAAGAACCAGTCTTTAGAAAGATGAGCATTATATCATTATTTTCATCAGCTGGTTTATTAGGAATGTTATTTGTTTTTCCTCTTATGTATCAAAATGTGATAGGAGTTTCTGCACTGGAATCAGGACTTACGACATTTCCAGAGGCGATTGGATTAATGATTTCTTCACAAATTGTACCATGGTCATATAAGAAATTAGGAGCTCGAAAGGTAATTTCTATTGGATTAATATGTACGGCGGTTATATTTGTTTTATTGAGTTTTGTAAATCACGATACGAATCCGTGGCAAATCCGGGCATTATTGTTTGGTATCGGTATTTTCTTAGGTCAATCTGTCGGTGCGGTTCAATTTTCTGCCTTTAACAATATCACGCCGCCTTCTATGGGGAGAGCGACTACTATATTCAATGTGCAAAATCGACTAGGTTCAGCAATAGGAGTAGCGTTTTTAGCTAGTATACTAGCTGTTTTTGGAGGTAATAACGTTCAATCCGATTTTTTACCATATCAAGCAGCATTAATTGGGTCAGCAATATTTTTGCTCATAGCACTACTATTTTCTTTACGTATTTCCGATAAAGAGGTAATGTCAAAGAAGAAAGAAAAAACATTATCTGTATCAGAAAAAGAGAAAGTACTTGTCAATGAATAACAATATACGTATGCTTTTTTATGAAAATTGATATTCGTTGAATAAAGGAGAGTTTACATGATAGAAAGTAAAGTTGTAGATTCTATTCCAACTTTGAATGAGAATGATTGTCAAATGTGGTGGGCAAGAATTTCGGATTTACAATCATGGCATTACAATTTACTAAATGATATAGAGCGAGAGAAAGCAAATTCGTATCATCATTCGGCAGATCGAGCTCGTTTTATAATAGGTTGCGTAATAAGTAGATTAGTTCTCGGCAAGATACTTTCTATGTCACCAGTCCAAGTACCAATTGATCGAATGTGCTCAGTATGTAAATTGCAGCATGGAAGACCACAATTACCAGAAGGTATGCCGCAATTATCCGTTTCGCATTCAGGTGAGTGGGTTGTCGTTGCATTTACAAAATCTGCACCTGTTGGCATAGATGTAGAACAAATGAATCCAAGTATAGATGTTATGAAAATGGCAGAAGGTGTATTAACAGACATTGAAATAGCGCAAGTTATGAAACTGCCAAATGAACAGAAAATAGAAGGTTTTTTAACATATTGGACTCGAAAAGAAGCGGTGCTGAAAGCGACAGGTGAAGGACTAATGATTCCACCAGTACATATTACAGTATCAGCTCCAAATGATCCTCCAAACTTGTTGGTTTTTAAGGATAGACAAGAGTTAGCAAGTAATACAATGATGGAAGATGTAAGGCCTAGTTTAGATTATAGGGCTTCTGTTGCAATATTCAGTAAGGAAGTGACTGAAATTACGCAATTAGACGCGGCAGCACTTTTAAATCTTAAATAAAAAAATTACAGAAGAGGTGTTCCTCATGTTAGTAGCGGAAAATAGAAAGAATGAATTCACTTATAATGTACAAGCAATTAAAAATATTTTATTTTCTGGAGATACATCATCCATTCATGCTTTAGAAAAGCTTTTAAATGATACAGTTCAGTTTGATGTTCTTGAACAAGAGGCACTTGGTAGACAGTACATTCCGAAAGAAGCAAAGAATTTTTTTGATAAAGATGGAACATTTCTTTACCGTGTATCTAATGTTAGTTATAAAGGAAAGGTGTTATCTGAAAATCTAATTTTTGCAGACACTTCGTTTTTACCGGACGCAATAAAGAGTGAATTAGAGAGTGGAAATATTCCTGTTGAAAAGCTTATAGAAAAGATGGAAGTAAGAAGAAACGTATTATATGAAGGATATCAGCCATCTGGAAATATTATTGAATTGTTTGATGGATGTTCTGTTACAGCGAATGTGTATCCAACTAGAAAGTATCAAATTGTAAGTAACTGCAAATGTGTATTTTATATTTGTGAAGTGTATCATGCAGAGAATATAAAGCAATTACTTAAATAAAAACAAGAAACCAGCCTATAAAATGGCTGGTTTCTTGTTTTTATTTAACAGCTTCTTTTAATTCTTTACCTGCTTTAAATGCAGGAACTTTACCAGCGGCGATTTGAATTTCTTCGCCAGTTTGCGGATTACGTCCTGTACGAGCAGATCTTTCGCGTACTTCAAAAGTTCCAAACCCGATTAGTTGAACTTTATCTCCAGATTGTAATGCATTAGCAATTGTGTCAAATACGGATTGTACAGCTGCAGAAGCGTCCTTTTGAGAAATATCAGCTGATTGAGCTACGTTTTTAATTAATTCTGTTTTGTTCATGTTTTCACCTCATAAAAAAATTTTTGGAATGAATGTTTTAGTATAATAGATAGTAAAGATAAAGCTATCACTATGATTAGAAAGAATACTATATAATTATGTTAATTTCGTTGCAAGAGACTGAATCCCTTCTATTATTTAGGGATTAATTAAGAATCGATGCATATAAAAAGCTTTAATATGAGGATGAGGGGGAGTATACGAATGATTTTTCGTGAAAAAAATGAGAAGGAAAGTATTTTAATTCGTCAACATGATCATGGTTTTTTAGCTGGAGAGATTGCAAAGCATATAAAAGAAGACTTTTTTGAAGATAAAACATATTTAAAAGAAACAGTTGATGCAATATATGAGCATGACAGAGGATGGATAGAGCTTGATAAAGTACCAATTTTGAATGATGCTAAAAATATTCCATATACATTTATGGATTGTCCAAGCCCATTACGTTTTGCTTTTTATACGATTGGATTGAATGAAATTGAAAATTCTAATCCATACGGGGCATTGCTTTGTAGTAAACATTTTTTATCATTTCCACTAAACGAGGAAGATGAAGAGATGATGTCATTTTATAAACATGAATTAGAACGACAAAAAAGAATTTTGAAAACGTTAACAAAGGAACAGTTTGCGATGTTCGATAAGCATTATAGATTATTAAAGTTTTGTGATGAACTTTCTTTATACGTATGTATGAATAAGCCTGGTGTCAAAAAGAAAGATGAAATTGACTTATTTAAAGATGGTTTTGAAGGAACAGAAATGTTTAATAGTAAAGAGGAGAAACTTATTCAAGCTCAATGGGTGGACGAGGAAACAATTCGGATTACACCATTTCCATTTCAAACGGAATTTTATACGTATGTAAAATATAAAACGATAAATAAGCATGAAATGAAAGAAAAAGGGATTGCAAAGGCTGATAGAGAATCAGAAATGAAGAAACAAACCATTCGTTTCATACAATAAGGAGGTAATATAAATTGAAAGAGTATATATTAAAACAGTGTGATTATCATGCTTGGGCTAATACTAGATTATTCAATCGATTAAAAGAGTTACCAAACTATGAGACAATTTTTAATGAGCAGATACAGAGTGTATTCCCATCCATTAAGGATACTTTTGTGCATATTTATATTACAGATCAAGTGTGGTTACATATATTGCATGGTAAAAGTATGAATGAAGCAATACAAGACCGAGAAGATTTACGAAAACAAATTGAAACTAAATCGTTACATGAATTAGAAAAAATGTTTGAAAACATGGCAAATCAATATAAAGAGTTTTTAATTACAATACAAGATGTGAATGCTGTATTTGTTATTGAGAATCCATACGTAGGGAAATTAGAAACTTCGATTTTAGAATTAGTGCAACATGTCGTAAATCATGGTACATATCATAGAGGAAATATAACAGCGATGATTCGTCAACTTGGTCATTCATCGACAATGATGGATTTTGTACTGTATTTACATATGGTTAAAAAGCGGGGAGAGTAATATAGTTTGTAAGAAGGAGAGGCTTTAATTATAGAAGTCTCTCCTTCTATTTTATTCTGCATTCATGGTAGATCGACTGATTAAAGTTTTCTTAAGAAGCTTTATTTTCTTGTAATTGCTTAGCGTATTGTACAGCCTTATATGCATTGACTCTACCGTTTTTCCAGTACGTACCTGTACCACTAATTTTATCAGTAGTAGACTCAATAATTTGGCGGATTTGCGTATTGCTATATCCTTGATTTGCTAAAAGAGCTGCGACTCCTGCAACATGAGGTGTTGCCATAGATGTACCACTTAATGATTGATACGTGCTTCCTTTATATGTTGAATATATATTTGAACCTGGTGCTGCAACATCTACCCAGCTACCATAAGTAGAGAATGAAGATTTTCTATCTGATTGATCTGTAGAAGCAACTGCAATTACTTCGCTGTAATAAGCAGGGTAATTAGCTTTTGTATTTCCAGCATTTCCAGCAGCTGCAACTATAACAGAGCCTTTATTCCATGCATATTGAACGGCTTGTTGTAATGCAGTACCACCATTTGGAGCTCCTAAACTTAAACTAATTACTTTTGCACCCGAATCAGCAGCTTCTCGAATACCTTGCGCTACAGCATCAAGAGTACCACTTCCTTGATTATCTAATACGCGGACAGCATAAATTGAAGTTTGTGGGGCAACACCAGCAATTCCGACGCTGTTATTCGTAAGTGCTCCAGTAATTCCAGCGCAATGTGTACCATGACCATTACCATCATCAGATGTATTGTCGTTATCAACATAATCATGCCCGTAAATTACTTTCGAAGCCAGATCAGGGTGTGAGCCTTGAACCCCTGTATCAATAATAGCTACTTTTACACCAGGATCACTTCGTTGGCTATCCCAAGCTTGTGGAGCTTGAATCTTTTGTAACCCGTATTGATTATTAAAATATGGGTCGTTTGGAGTCCAAAAGGCGTGAACGTAATAATTCGGTTCTGCATATTCCACATCTGGATTATTTTTATAGCTCTTTATTTTTTCTTTTACAGTACCTTTTGAAAATTGTACGACTTCAAAACCTAACTTATCATCTTTAGATAAGACATTAGCTCCGACAGATTTATGAAAAGATTGCACATTACTTAAAGATGCATTTTGTTTGAACTTAACGATTAATTGGTTAGGAACGTAATCAGTAGATGATGTTTCAGCGCTTGAAGTATTCGTGTTAAAGAAGAAACCACCAATGATAAATGACAAAACAGATAGGAAAACGATGATTTTGTTTTTCAAAAGATTTTTCCTCCCTTTTCTTGGATGAGTTTTTCAGTGACACCTTAATGTCGCATTCCTTTTCAACTATATAGTTAGACCATACGATTTATGACATTTATGTGAAAAACTTTTGAAGGAATAAAAAGGAGTGAATATTGATATAAATATATTTTTAATGATAGTAATTGAGTAAAAGAGGGGATGAAAAAAGGAATGCTCATCATGTATGAGTCATTCCTTTTTTCATAGATTAACTTGCCTGTTTTTTATTATTTTCTTTCAATTTCTCTGCTTGTAAAAAGCGATTCGTTTCAGCAACAACAATACTACTTAATCCAATTAGACCAATCAAGTTTGGAATTGCCATAAGTCCATTTGCAATATCAGCAAATGTCCATACGATTCCTAGCTTTAAATTAGCACCAATTGCAATCATAACAATAAAGATTGCTTTATAATATTTAACTGCACTTTCTCCGAATAAATAAGCTACACATTTTTCTCCATAATACGACCAGCCTAAAATAGTAGAGTAGGCAAATAAAATAATTGCGATACCGAGAATCATACTACCAGCAGTACCAAATACAGATTGGAATGCAAGTGTTGTAGCTTCAACGCCAGTTTTACCAGATCTCCAAGCACCTGTAGTAATTAATACTAGTCCTGTAATTGTACATACAATAAACGTATCTAGAAAAGTACCAGTCATTGAAACTAAAGCTTGCTTTGCAGGCGAATCAGTTTTTGCCGCCGCCGCGGCAATAGGGGCACTCCCTAAACCAGCTTCGTTCGCAAATACACCACGCGCCATTCCGATTTGAATAGCTGATGCAACTGTTGCCCCAATAAAACCACCAGCAGCTGCTGTACCATTAAATGCACCAGAAAAAATAAGTGAAAATGCTTCTGGAATTTGGTCGTAGTGATAGAAAATAATTATAAGACCAGCAATTATATAAAAGAAAGCTTTAATAGGAACGACATATCCCGTCACTTTCCCAATTTTTTTTACACCGCCTAAAATAACAATTGCGATTAAAAATGACATTACTATACCAGTTAAAGCAGGAGGGAAAGAGAAATTAATTCGCATTGCCTCTGCAACTGAGTTAGATTGCACCATATTACCAATACCGAAAGAAGCAGTTGTGCCGAATATAGCGAATAATACTGCCAGCCATTTCTTACCTAAACCACGCTCTAAATAATACATTGGTCCACCTGAATATTCACCATTTTCATTACTAACACGGTATTTTACTGCAAGTATTGCCTCGGCATACTTTGTTGCCATACCGAATAAAGCGGTAATCCACATCCAAAATATTGCACCAGGACCACCAATTGTAACAGCTGTTGCAACACCGGCTATATTTCCCATACCAATCGTTGCGGCCATAGCTGTCATGAGTGCTTGGAAGTGACTAATATCTCCAGAAGAAGAGGTATCTTCTGATTTTTTAAATGCTAGTTTGTGAGCGTATAATAGTTTACTAAACTGTAAACCTTTTAAACGCACTGTGAGAATGATACCTGTTCCAACGAGTAGCAACAAAGTTGGTAATCCCCACACGTATTGATTCATTTGTTCTAATACTTTACTTACTGTCTCCATCTTTATTCTCCTTTATTTAGAAAAAATAAAAACCACTTCAAGTAAATGAAATGGTCTCTGGAGAAACAAGGGATAGAAAAATAAACCGATACAAATCGGCATTTTCTTTCGCTTGTCTCTGTCCTTTTACCTGAGAGATTATCCGCTATAGTAGCGGATTTGCTCCTTCGGTGCTCGTTTTCCTCCGCGCTCTATGAAAGCGAGAGGGAGTCTCTCCAGAGATTCGTCCCCATGCAGTTCTACTTGTAACCAAGACCTGAGAGTTTCAAAGCTGGTATAACAACTTTTTGCCCCGTCGGTAGATCAATAGACCTTCTCCTGAATGGTTCATCCGAATTATAAAATTTATAAACACATTGATTGTAAATCAATAAAAATATTATAGACATACAAATTGTGAATTGCAATCATTTTTTTATTTTAAAATAGTAAATAGTTTTATTTTTTTGTAAGTCCTAATTTATCTTCAACTTCATTTAAAGTAGATAAAGCGATGACAATATGTTGATCCGCAAGTCCTAAAGCTTGTTTTGTTTTTTCAATAGTTTCATCGGTTGGAGTAGAGTTATTTGCTCCGTCTATAATTAAATTTGCTGCATTTTTCATGAAATTTGATGCGGATTTAAACTGAGTTGTGAACTGAAGTAGTTGTTTTTGTATATCTATATCTGTTATGTTTTCTTCAATTTTAAGCGTGTCTATTTCGTTCATAATTGTTTCGTACTGCTTGGAAACAGCACTCATTGTAACTAATAGTTTATTTCGATCTACTGAATCTCCATTCGTGTTAATCTCTTCCCAGGCAGGTAACCAATCTTTTTCGATGATGTCATTATAATGAGTAGTCAATTCATTAATTTTAGGTTGTAATTTAGTTTTGAAAGTTTTTGTCTCCGCTGTTTCTACAGTTGCTTTTTCGTGGTTATTTTTAACATTAGTAACGTAGAAAATTGTACCAAAAATGATGAAAATAGAAATAACAACTGTCCATTTAGTAAAAAGTAATTTCTGCAATATGTAACGCCTCCAAAATTTAAAAACTTATAATTATAATATATAATAATAATGTTGTTTTAAGTAGAGAAAATAGGTTAGAAATGATTTAAAATATATCTTTTCTATACATAAATAATTAAAGTTAGTAAAATGATGAAAGTTATATGTGAGAAAAGAGGGTTTTTAGTGAAAATGAATAGAAGAAAACTAGTTTCAAGTATTTCAATGGCTATGTTATTAGTTGGTGTAATTGCATTCATATTTATGAATAAAGAATCTAAAATTAAAGGTTTTCCAGTACCAATGTCAGCAATTCATATTAACGATGATAAGGAAGAGGACTATCAA
Source organism: Bacillus cereus group sp. BceL291 (assembly GCF_051776705.1). NCBI lineage: Bacteria > Bacillati > Bacillota > Bacilli > Caryophanales > Bacillaceae > Bacillus > Bacillus cereus group sp. BceL291. The sequence goes on from NZ_JBPWAP010000004.1 coordinate 173,186, forward strand.
TATATAAGTGTAATGCCGATTACAAAGGCGAGTGGATGGGAGAACTTAGGGGAAAACGGGCATACTGTTAGTTTTAAAAAAGGGGAGCGGAAGGTAACAGTAGTACATTATCCAGGAGACATTACGTATTATTTATTTGAGAAAAAGATGAATAAGGGAGATTAGCTAAAAATGTAATTCATTAAGAGTTACATCTTTTTTTATTCTGAATCATTTGAAATTAAATTCGATAGATGTTTTGATAGATGTAGTGATAAATATGATTAGTTCTATATGTCTATAAAGAGTATTAGGGTGATTATAAAAATATTATGTGAACTAATTATTGTGAGAAGAAGATAAATTATATGCTAAAGGGGGAATTAAAAATGCTACTAAAAACAATCTACTGTAAGGTGGAAGAAGAGAAAAAGGAATTGTTTTCAAATGCGCAAGGAAAATGGCGTGATATACGGCACCTAGATGGGTTTCATGGACAATTTGGTGGATGGTATGAAGATGAGGCATGTGTATTTACTTTATGGGAAGATAGAAGTGCATATCAATTATTTATGAATGGTGCTCACGATACAATTTATTTAAATAGTAATCAAGAGGATACGTTTCTTTCATGTGAAATTGAATTATTTCAAACGTTGTATGATATAACTGATACGCATTTGAAAGACGTTGTTAAAGAAGGATCATTCGTAAGAGTTGCTATATGTGATGTAAAGATGGAAAAGGAAAATCATTTTTTACATAAGCAAGAAACAATTTGGAATAAAGGAATGGAAAAAGCAAAAGGCATGTTAGGTGGAGTAGTTGGGAAGTCTTTAAAAAATAAAAATCGTTACATAGTGTTAACGTATTGGAAAGATGAAAAGACGCATCAACATTATGTGGAAGAGATTTTCCCAGGTTTATATAAATTAGCTAATATTCATGAAGAGATAGAAGAGATAAAAGGAAAACAAGCTGTATGTAAGGAAGAATGGCTTGTATATTAAACGCTGAAAAAGTGCATAAATGAATGTATAATAAAGATATTTTCTTATAAACAAGTAATTAATAGAAGACGTTATATACCCTTTCATGTTAATATATTTAAGTTATAATAGGAGGCTTACCCTTTTGTATTGTACGGTAGAAGCAGTGTGAGCTTGAAATTTTTTTTAGAAAAGGATGTGCCTAATTTGCGTATCAATAAATTTATTAGTGAAGCTGGAAAAGCGTCTCGACGTGGAGCGGATAAACTAATTAATGAGAGAAGAGTAATTATTAACGGTAAGGTTGCAAAAATTGGTGACCAAGTGAACCCAGGTGATGATGTACGAGTAAATGGAGAGCAGCTTCGAATTGCTCGAGATCACGTATATATCGCTTTAAATAAACCAGTAGGTATTACATGTACGAGTGAAAAATCAGTAAAAGGTAATATTATTGATTTAGTGAATCATCCTTTACGAATTAGCCACATTGGACGTCTTGATAAAGACTCTGACGGTTTAATTTTGTTAACGAATGATGGCGATATTGTTAATGAGATTTTACGTGCTGAAAACAAACATGAGAAAGAATATATCGTTTCAGTAGATAAGCCAATTACACCTGATTTCTTAGAGAAAATGGCAGCGGGTGTTAAAATTTTAGGAACAAAAACGCTTCCTTGTGAGATTACACAGTTATCAAAATATGAGTTCCAAATTATTTTAACACAAGGGCTAAATCGCCAAATTCGCCGTATGTGTGAAGCTTTAGGTTATCAAGTATACACGTTAAAACGTACGAGAATTATGAATATTGAATTGAATAATTTACCAGTTGGGCAGTGGAGAGATTTAACGAAGAAAGAGAAAAGACGTCTATTTGCAGACTTAAATTACGAACCACAAGATTGGTAAAATTGTGAAGTGAAACCAAAAAAATTTGGTTTCGCTTTTTTAAATTAAATAAATAATTTTTTTAAACACTTGCAAAAATAAAATGAATAAGATATATTAAATAACAATAAATGGATGTTTTACAAAAAGCAAAGAAAAGGACACGAGTTATTTTACCCGGTTATACAGAGAAGGAAGGAAAGCTGAGAACTTCCTAACGCAGAAAAATAACTTACCACCTTAGAGCTGCACTAGGGAAATTAAGTATCTAGTGCCGTGTATGCGACGTTATCGCAAAAGAAGCCATTATGTTTTTTTGTGATGGGAATCTGGGTGGAACCACGGATATAAGCATATTCGTCCCTATATTTAGGGATGAATATGCTTTTTTGCATTCAATTTCATAATAAGCGAAGAAAAGGACACGAGTTATTTTACCCGGTTATACAGAGAAGGAAGGAAAGCTGAGAACTTCCTAACGCAGAAAAATAACTTACCACCTTAGAGCTGCACTGGGGAAATTAAGTATCTAGTGCCGTATAAACGACGTTACCGTAAAAGAAGCCATTGTTTGTTTACAATGGGAATCTGGGTGGAACCACGGGTAAAAGCACGCTCGTCCCTATTTTAGGGATGAGTGTGCTTTTTATTATGAAATGGAGAGATGAAAAATGAAAGAACAAATGATTGAAATTAAATTTCCAGATGGTAGGGTTAAAGAATTTGTAAATGGAGTTACTTTAGAAGAAATTGCTGGATCCATTAGCAGTAGTTTGAAAAAGAAAGCAGTCGCGGGGAAAGTAAATGATGGATTATATGATTTACGCCGAAATATTGAAGAAAATGCGGAAGTGGAAATCATTACTATAGATTCAAATGAAGGGGTAGAAATTGCAAGACACTCCGCAGCACATATTTTAGCGCAAGCTGTAAAAAGATTGTATGGTGATATAAATCTTGGAGTAGGACCTGTTATTGAAAATGGATTTTATTATGATATGGATCTTCCAAGTAGTGTAAACATAGAAGATTTACGAAAAATCGAAAAAGAAATGAAAAAGATCATAAATGAAAATATAAAGATAGAACGAGTTGAGGTTTCTCGAGAAGAAGCAGCTAAACTGTTTCAAGAAATGAACGACCGCTTGAAATTAGAACTTTTAGAAGCAATTCCTAGTGGGGAAAGTGTAACACTATATAAACAAGGTGAATTTGTAGATTTATGTAGAGGACCACATTTACCATCTACAGGTTATTTGAAAGCATTTCAATTAACTCACGTTTCCGGTGCATATTGGCGAGGTGATAGTAATAACCAAGTGCTTCAGCGCATATATGGTGTTGCATTCTCTTCTCAAAAAGAATTAGAAGAGTATTTACATTTCGTTGAAGAAGCAGCAAAAAGAAATCATCGTAAGTTAGGCAGTGAGCTTGAGTTATTTATGTTTTCTGAAGAGGCTCCGGGAATGCCGTTTTATTTACCGAAAGGACAAATGATTCGTAACGAATTGGAAGCATTTTTAAGAGAAATTCAAAAAGAGTACAATTATCAAGAAGTACGCACTCCGTTCATGATGAACCAAGAAGTATGGGAGAGATCAGGGCACTGGGGACATTATAAAGATAATATGTATTTCTCTGAAGTAGATAATAAAAGTTTTGCATTAAAACCGATGAACTGCCCAGGGCACATGCTTATGTTTAAAAATAAATTGCATTCTTATCGTGAATTACCGATTCGTATGTGTGAATTTGGTCAAGTACATCGTCATGAATTTAGTGGTGCGTTAAACGGATTATTAAGAGTACGTACTTTCTGCCAAGATGATGCACATTTATTTGTAACTCCAAAACAAATTGAAGATGAAATTAAATCAGTAATGGCGCAAATTGATTACGTATATAAAACTTTTGGATTCGAATATGAAGTAGAGCTTTCTACTCGTCCAGAAGATTCAATGGGTGATGATAAATTATGGGAGCAAGCAGAAGCGGCATTAGAAAATGTATTACAATCGCTAAATTATAAATATAGACTAAATGAAGGTGACGGTGCATTTTACGGGCCGAAAATTGATTTTCATATTAAAGATGCTTTAAATAGAAGCCACCAGTGCGGAACAATCCAGCTTGATTTCCAAATGCCAGAGAAATTTGATTTAAATTATATAGATGAAAATAATGAAAAGAAAAGACCAGTTGTTATTCACAGGGCAGTTTTAGGGTCATTAGATCGCTTCTTAGCAATATTAATTGAGCACTTTGGAGGTGCGTTCCCGGCATGGGTGGCACCAGTTCAAGTGAAAGTAATTCCAGTTTCAAATGCAGTACATGAACAATATGCCAATGAGATTGCACATAAATTAGCACAAGCTGGAGTTCGTGTTGAACAAGATGCACGAGATGAAAAATTAGGATGTAAAATAAGAGAAACACAAATGCAAAAAGTACCGTATGTTCTTGTTATTGGTGATAAGGAAATGGAAAACGGAGCTGTAAATGTACGTAAATATGGGGAAGAGAAGTCAGAAGTTATTGCGCTAGATGTATTTGTGGCAACTATTGAAGAGGAAATAAAGAATAGAAAATATTGATTGTAAAGAAAACACACTATTAGCAATTAGTGTGTTTTCTTTTTTATCTTACAAAAATGTAAGGTAAATGTAAGCGAAATCGAGGGAACGAGTTGTAGAAAAATGAGAATATGAAGTAGGAAAAAGGTTCATGTTACAGGTGTAACTCTTATTGAATGAATAATTAAAAAATTATTAAGAATTCACATGACAAAATAATAAGAAATATGTGAGAAATTAATTTTATACAAAAGGGATGGAGTGAAAGAGATGTCAACAAATGTAGTTACTGTAGAAAGTGTAGAAAAAACGTATGGGAAAAGAAATGAGAATCAGTCAAAAGCATTAAGGGGTGTATCGTTAAGTATTAAAGAAGGAGAATTTGTCGGGATCATGGGACCTTCTGGGTCTGGAAAAACGACTTTACTTAATGTGATAAGTACACTTGACCAAGCGACAGGTGGTAGTGTGACGATAGCTGGTACAAATATTACTTCTATGAAGGGCAATGCGTTATCTGATTTTCGCTCTCAAAAATTAGGTTTCATTTTTCAAGATTTTAATCTTCTAGAAAACTTATCAATTTATGAAAATATAGCTTTACCACTTTCTTTGCAAGGCGTACCGTCAAGTGAGATTACTGGAAAGGTAAATGACGTTGCGAAGAAATTAGGCATCACCGAAATTTTAACAAAATATCCGACGGCTGTTTCTGGAGGACAAAAGCAAAGAACAGCGGCGGCAAGAGCTTTAGTACATAATCCAGCAATTGTATTAGCAGATGAACCGACAGGTGCGCTTGATAGTAAAAACGCAAAAAGTTTATTAGAAGCGATGCAAGATTTACATGAAAATCACAATGTAAGTATTTTGATGGTTACACACGATGCATTTAGTGCAAGTTATTGTGAGCGTATTTTATTTATTCAAGATGGTCTTCTTTATAAAGAATTAAACCGTCAAGGTACTCGAGAGAATTTCTATCAAGACATTTTAGGTGTGCTCGCTCATATGGGCTCAGCTGCTGAGTCTAAGTAGGGGGTGAAACTATGTTATTTAAATTATCACGTCATAGTATGAAAAAGATGTTAAAAGATTATATGGTTTTACTTATTGGCCTCGTTATTAGTATTAGTATTTTCTACATGTTCCAAACGATGGCGATGAATAGTGAATTTACAAAAGATAATAGTCTAATTAGTAGTATAAGGCTCGTCTTCTGGGTAGGTGCAATACTATTATCCTTCATTACTGTATTTTATATTATATATGCCAACTCTTTCTTGCTCACGTTAAGAAGAAAAGAACTCGGTATGTACATGATGCTTGGTGCGAAAAAGAAAAAAGTAGCACAGTTATTATTTATTGAAACATTCGGTATGGGTATTGTCAGTATTATTATCGGTATTTTAGTAGGGATGTTACTCGCAAGTGTAGCAGGGAACTTTTTAATGAATGGAATGGAAATTTCAGCAAAAGGTAGTTACGCATCTGTATACACACCAGCAATTTTAGTTACAGCTATTTTCTTCTTAATATTATTTTTCATTACTGGCATAATGAACAGTGTCCGATTGTTACGAAAAACTGAACTAGAGTTAATTCGTGAAGATGAAACACTAGATGAAGTGAAGAAAAGTAAAACTCGCATTATTATAATGACAGTACTTGGTGTATTACTAGTAAGTACAGGGTACTATTTTATGATCAATGTAAAAATTTATGCTGAATTAGGTTTTATTATAGCAACCATCGTTACAACACTTGGAACATATTTTATCTTTAGTTCATTACTCCCATTTTTTGTGATGAAAATTAAGGGGAATAAAAAACGAAATGAAACTGGTCTAAATAGTTTTACATATGCACAGCTACGCTTTCGAGTAAATAGTTTATCGAGAGTATTAGGTACTGTAGCAATGTTAATTGCATTAGGCGCAGGTGCGATGACGGCAGGTATGGCGTTCCAAAAAAATGTAGGTATTATGACAGACTTTTCTCGTGTATATGATGTTGTAATTCATGATCCGAATGATCAAGATAAAGCTGCCTTAAAAGAAATGGAAATTGTTGAAGAAAGCAAGTACAAATATAAAGTAGATGGAGAAGCGGTTTATTATTTACGTAACGACTTAACTGCGAAACCACCACTTGTTTCAGACCATTTTGATACAAAAACTTTAAAAGAGCCTATTCGTAAACGTGTGACTGAACCTTTAACTGAACCTGTATATTCAGCTTTAGAGGCTCCTGAATTAGCAAAATTCCCTCAAATGCCAAAGGATTGGGAAGACGCAGTTGTAAGAGAGATACAAATTACGCATAATCAATTTAGCGGAAAACCAGTAAGGATTGCAGACGAAGAGCATTATAAAGGGATTCAAGGAACAGAACATACTGTAACATTAGCAAAAGTAGATGATATGAAAAAATATAAACCGTTATTGATCGAAATAGACAAGAGACAAAAAGAACAAATTGAAAAAGCAACAGGTGAAAAGGTAGACTTATTTACGAAAATGACAATTTATCAGTTTATGAACAGCTTCATGAGCGGAACAATGTTTATGGGATTTTTCCTCGGAATTGCCTTTTTAGCAATGATGGCAAGTTCCCTTATGTTCAAAATATTAACAGGTGCTTCTCGCGACGTACGCCGTTATGAAATGTTACGAAAAATTGGTGTGAGACGCAGTATGTTAACGAAAAGTATATATAAAGAAATTTCATATTTATTTATCTTCCCAGCGATCATTGGCATTTCCCACGTATTAGTAGGGCTTAACTTATTCAGCTTTATATTAGTTGACCCGTTTGTAAAAGTATGGGTGCCAATAGGAATCTTCTTAGTCATTTATTTCATTTATTACTGGATAACCGTTCAACTTTATAAAGGTATGGTAATGCCGAAAGAAGAGGTAGCTAAATAGTTTATGAAAAGAGTCCTTGTGTTGAAAGCAAGGGCTCTTTTCTATGTGTTTTTATAAAAATGTGTATGCGAGATGTTTTCAAATCTTTCTGTAATGAATATAACTTGTTAGACGTAATTCGTTATAACGTTGGATTATCACATTCTCAAACTGTCTTATTAGAAAAGGATTTAAAAAATCCATTGCCTACTAAGCTTCATTCCATGCAGCAAAAACATATTTTGATAAGATAGAAGCAGATCAAAAACAATTTATTACTTTTGAGAAATCAGCTCATTATCCACAATTTGAAGAGAAAGAAAAATTCTATAAGTGGATGTGCGATACATTCATAAAATAAAGTATATCCGAACTTTAGAGAATTGAAATAGTTAGCGAGATGTATAAAGATTTTTAGATGCATAGTATTACATAGTATTAACTGAAGCGAAATTAAATAAAAAGACTCTTGATAAAAAATAAGAGTCTTAAGACAACCAACTATGAATGACTTTTATTTTTATAAAGAGATACAAAAATAAAAAAAGATAGCTGAAGACAAATTGTTTTCAGCTATCTTTTTTCGCCTAAAGTGGAGGTAAATCAATCTTACCTTCTTCAAATAATTCTTTTATCATATGCTTCGTATAACCAGCGGCTTGACCAAATGTGATTTTTGCTGGCATTGGTGCTTCGTTAGCATCTACAACTACATCAATAATACACGGTTTATTTTGTTTTACTGCATTTTCGAAAGCGGGAAGGAGTTCATCTAAATTCTCAACACGGTATCCAATACCTCCACACGCCTCTGCATATTTTGCAAAATCAGGGTTCGTTAAATCTGTTTCGAATTCGATATTACCCATGACTTCTTGCTCGAATTTAATCATCGCAATTTTATTATTGTTTAATACGACGACAACGATTGGTAATTTATATTTTACAGCTGTTACGAAGTCATTCATCGTCATTCCAAATCCGCCATCACCACAAACTGCAAATACTTGTTTATCCGGGAATGCAATTTTTCCAGCAAGAGCACCAGGTAAACCGCAACCAAGTGTTGCGAGCCAGCTAGAAATGACAAATTGCTGGTTTGTCATACGGAAGTGTCTTGCGGTCCATACTGTTACATTTCCAACATCGACTGATAGAATTGCGTCATCATGTGCTACTTGCTGCAGAGCATGCATAACGCGTTGTGGTTTAATTGGAATGGAAGAGTCTTCTTCTTGATCGTGTAATTTATCTTCCCACTTTTTCATCATTTCTTGGTGCTGTTCTAAGAAGGAATGATCTGTGTGTTCTTCAACATTTTCAATTAACCATCGTAATGTTTTATCAGCATCACCAGCTAAACCAATATCTGTCGCATAACGTTTCCCGATTTGGGCAGGATCTGTATCGATATGAATTGTTTTTGCTTTTTCAGGTAAGAAGCCGGTGAACGGATAAGAAGTACCGACCATAATTAAAGTATCTGCATGCTTCATTGCTTCATAAGAAGGTTTCGTTCCAATTAATCCTAATCCACCAATACAAAGAGGGTGTTCATCAGGAATAATTCCTTTAGCTGGTAATGTAAGTACGATTGGAGCACCAATTTGTTCTGCCAATGCAAGTAAAGATTCTCTCGCATGTTTTGTTCCTTTTCCAGCTAAAATCACAGGCTTTTTCGCTTCATTTATTGCGAGTTTCGCTGCATCTAAATCTTCTTTTTGTGGAAACAACTCAGGCAAAGTAAAAGAAGTATTTGTAACACGGGCACCATTTTTCACTTCGAATTTTGGGACATCATCTGGAATAGTAAGAACGGATACACCTTTTTTCGTATAAGCCATTCGAATTGCTTGATTCACTACGGCAGGTAGTTGCTCTGCTGACATAATACGCTGGTTATAAACCGCAACATCATCAAACATTCTTTCTAAATTTACTTCTTGGAAAAAGTCCGTTCCAAGTAAATCGGTTTCTACTTGACCTGAAATTGCTAGAACAGGGGCTTTATCGAGTTTCGCATCATATAAACCATTTAATAAATGAATAGCACCAGGTCCTGCAATTGCCATACAAACGCCAAGTTTTCCTGTTAATTTCGCATAGGCAGCCGCTGCTAATGCACCAGCTTCTTCATGGCGAACTTGAATGAATTTAATTTTATCTTGTTTTTTTCTTAAAGCTTCAATGATAGAATTAATGGAATCTCCAGGCATACCGTATATGTGCTCTACTCCCCAATCAATTAATAAATCAACTAATGCTTCACCTGCTGTTTTCCCAAACATAATTGTTCCTCCTTATAATAGGTAGATAACATTATGTTTTGAATAAAAAGGAAAAATATACAAGTAAGAAATTTATTTAGTTATTTGTAATCCAAGAATCAGTGTGGGAGGAACAAAAGTTTCACTTTAGCAACTTTAATGATGACCAGCGAATAAAGTGAACACTGTTATTAGTAAAAAACCACTAGTTGCCCACATTAGAAATGTAAGGAAAGAGAGCTGTTTCTTAGCTTTCCAAAGCATTTCATGAATTGTGACATATCCAAGTGAACCGATAGCACTTCCCATAATGAGGCCTTGCAGGTGAAGAGCTTTTCCTTCCATCAAAATGCCAAAAACTGTGCCAGTACCGAGAATAAGAGAAAGTAATAAAGTCGTTAATAAAAAGGAAATATATTTATGTTTTGTAAAAAGAAATGGAATAATTAAAGCTAATCCTTCTGGAATATGGTGAACGACGATTGCTATTAAAAAGGGAATGGCAGAGTCATTATGATTTATAAAAGCTGTACCTAACGCAAATCCACTCGGTATATTATGAATAAATATAGCGAAAGAGAGAAAAAGGAAGGTTTGCCATGCTTGTTGATCTTTTTTATGTATCATTGGATGGTGACAATAGTTATCTAATAAGCTCATAACTAAAATACCGATAGCTATACCAAGTATAGGCCCAACCATTTCGTAGCTTGAAAATGTTTCAGGAATAATTTCAAGGGATAAAAGCCCAAGTAAAATACCACCACATAATGCGTATAAACGATGCATCTTTTCTTCAATAAGTTGACGTGTTGCTACTCCAACAGCACCTCCTAATAGTAATCCACCGAACGAAAAAAATGTTACAATCATTGGAATCCATAAACGTTCCATAGTATCACACTCCGATTCTATTCCCTTATTTTTAGCTTACGAAAAGGAAAGTTAGATTAGTCCAAGTAATTGTGTTTGATTATAGAGAAAAAAGTAGTGATTCGTTATAATTTATATATTAATTTTAAGTGAGAAAATGAAAAGGGGAATTGGTTATGCAACAAATTAAAAAAATAGGAAACTCATTTTGGTATATGACACCTGTTTCTGAAACAGATAGGCCTATATTAGGAATGGTCGTTGGACAAGAAAAAACGTTAATGATTGATGCAGGAAATTCAGAAGAACATGCACAATTATTTTTAGAAATGTTAAAAGAACAAAATATATCGAATCCTGATTTTGTAGCATTAACGCATTGGCATTGGGATCATATTTTTGGATTATCTGTATTACAGAATGCATTAACTATTTCGCACGCTGAAACGAAAAAAGAAATGCAGGCAATAGTATCTTATGAATGGACAGATGAAGCGTTGGACGCACGCGTAAAAGAGGGTACTGAAATTGCATTTTGTGCGGATTGTATCAAGAAAGAGTTTGAAGAAAAAGCGAGAAATATTAACATTATTCCTCCAACCTTAACGTTCCAGGATCAAATGGAATTAGACCTTGGTGAAGTGACATGCGTGTTAAAACATGTGGGCGGAGATCATGCGCATGATTCAGTTGTTATGTACATAAAAGAAGAAAAGATATTGTTTGTAGGAGATTGTATATATGCAGATATTTTTTCTTCAAAGTGGAACTATACGACGAAAAGAACGTTTAAATTGATAGATGAATTAGAGAAATTTGATGCTGAGACATATATTCTTTCTCATGGGGAAGCGATAAATCGAGAGGAGTTTTTACAAGAGATTCGCATGTTAAAAGCAGTAGGAACTTATACAGAAGCTCATAAGGGCGATGAAGAGAAGATAAAGGCAGCGTACAAACAAGAACTAGATAGAGAATTAAATGAAGATAAGTTAGAAACAATAACGTATTTTGTCAATGGTTATGAAATGAATAATCTGTAAGACACTACATTAATCAAATATAATTAAATTGCACAAAAAGAGTATTGAAATTTAATTCAATACTCTTTTAAATATTAAGTCCCAAGCAATTTCTAAATTTTTTGGCTGGTTCATCATCTGGATTTATACCACTTTCAAAACTGGTAGTGAAAGGTAACCACTGCCAATCTTCGCATCCTACAAAAGCTACTCTTGACCAATTCTCAATGAATTCAATGAAATTATTCGCAATCTTATACCCATGTCCTTCTCCATCGTCGTGGCTTAGGTAAATTATTGGAGCATCTATATCATCTTTCATATCAAATGCTAAATAATCTCCATTTCCCACTTCACAAAATGCTAATTTGTTGTGCCAAACTACATCATATTCATCATCTAGATTTGAAAAAAACTCGTCAACCAAGTCTTTACGTTCTTTTTCGAATTTAGAAAGACTTTCTAAACTCCAGTGGGGTGTTCCGCAAAAAATATCAGTAAATTCATTTGGTAGCTCTACATCGTCAGGTAAAAACCAGCGTAAGCTAAAATTTCCTGAGAACTCTAAAAGTACTTTTTTGAAGCTATTTGGTAGTTTAATATCCAGTTTTTCTTCTACTTGGATTATTTGTTCAAGGGAAGATGGTTCATCTATACAAACTTCTTGAACTTCACCACCTATGTATTTAATTCTAGAAGTTATAATTTCTATTCGTTCTTTTAGTAACTCATAATCCATCTTATCACCTCATGTTATATTAATTAAAGTATATCATTCTTAATAAATTTTTTTCGTGTTATTGAGGTTTCAAGTAGCAGCTTTTTTAGCTAATTTAGTAATATATTCAAAGAAAACATCGTGTTTTACATCGTAAACGACATTTACAGGTCGTCCATCAGCAGTTTCCTCTGTACGTCCTTGGCTTGGTCCGTATGTATGAACAATACTATTAATTGTTTCAGTTTTTGCAAGGTTAGTGTTTCCGACAAGCGCGGTAGTTAGTACATCCCATAAATAGTAGGTAGAGTTCGTTGAGAAGTGAACGAGAGGGGGAACCATTGCATAGCATTGACCAAGGAAATCCATACCAATATACTTTCGTTCTTTTGCCCATTGTTCACGTATGTTTATAGTTAACGGAACTTGGTTTGTACTTTCTAGTGTCACTAAGTCGATTTTAATTTTTGCATCCCATACACGAGCCACTGCTTCAGGGTCCCAAAACGAATTCCACTCAGCTGTTCCATCATGCTCTGGTTCATGTACATTGCCAGCTTTAAGAAATGTACCACCCATCCAAACAAGGCGCTCAATTTGATCTTCGATTATGGGAGCTTCATATAATGCACGAGCAAGGTCAGTTAGGGGCCCAGTAAATAATAAAGTTGTTTTTTCTTCCGTTTGTAGAAGCGTTTCTATTAAATGATGATGCGCAGGTTTTGCCGTCACGGGTGTTACAACTTTTCCAGACTCATTTAAAATTGGTAAAGCATCTACATAAAATGCATGCATCCGCCAGTCTTTCGGAAACGGGTTTTGCCCGCGAGAGTTTGAAGCGGCTACGGCAATATTACCTTTGCCGAAGCGATCGATAATTTTACGACTGGCAGACATTGCGGGTTCTAAATAGCAGTCTGCTGGGATAACAGATACCCCCGTAAGTTCAATGTTTTCCATTTGAAGTAATAAAAATAATGAAATTAAATCATCTACACCGCCATCATGATTGAAGTACACTTTTTTCTTCATTGTAATCTCCATCCTATATGATTTAGTTAGAAATTAAATATGAATTGAGGAAAAGTCATCAATAATTTCCACCACTTCAATTTCTCCATTAATCAGTAGCTCAGGAAGCTCATTTCTAATATTTCCTTTCCAATACTCTCTAGCTTGTTCGATTTTTTGAGAAAAAGGAATTCCATCTTCTTTCGGTAAAAGATTCCCGTCACCTTCAAAAGAACTTCCGATCACTCGTAGTTTAACAATCTGTAAAACTTCTCGATTGTAAGAATCAAATAATGCTTTCCATTTTAAAGCATCTTCATAGCTTTTTGAAGCGTATAAACAAGATAACCTGGAAGGGTATTCAGGGAATTCTTGTAGTCTAACCATTTCTACAATTGTTTCTCTAACTGCTCTAATTGTTTGATTCATATAACTCACAACTACTTTAGTATTTTCATTATTTATATGTAATTCGTTATTTTTATAGTGTTTATTTAAAATTTGTATGCCATCTTCACCACTAGCATTTAATTGTTCTCTTTCAAAAAAGAAGTGATATAGAGTATTGTGTTGATTTTTGTTAAAAGGAATGATTTGTCCGATATGCATTTTTTTCCTTGTTACGATGTGATATGCGTAAAATTCTGCTTCATTCATGGTTATCCTCCTAGTAATAGTGTAATGCAATGTTAAATTTAGTAATTCAACATTGCGATATATATAACCTCTATAAGTAAAAGTGAGAATTTGAGTAGAAAGGAAAAAATGAAAACGCTTTAAATTTGTTCACAAAATGTTCACTTACGAAGGGGTTTCCAATGTCGATATAATGACAAAGACTCAAAGAGAAAGGATGATGAAATTTGCCAACAACAAGAAAGGAAAACCTCCAATTTGGCATGATGATGTGCCTTGGGATGGTTATCGTAATGACGTTTTACAATTTACTAATGAATGAAACAGGAGGACCAATTTATATTAAAGAGATTGCATTAGAACTATTAATTGGCTTTATTATTGCACTATTAATTGAAATATGTATCGTTGGACCTTGTGCGAAAAAAATTGTATTCATATTGCCATTTGATAAATCTAAAAAAATAAATATTATCGTTGCAATGGCGACAACTATGGTAATTGGAATGGTGTTCTTTATGTCATTTTTCGGTATGGCTATGATGTATTTACATGGTGGACTACAAGGAGATTCATTTGTTTCCATTTATTTTTCGATTTTTATTAAAAATTTCATAATGGCATATCCATTACAATTAATTATTATGGGACCGCTTGTACGTTTCTTATTTGCAAAGTTTGTTATGAAAAAGAAATCTTTTAATGTAGCGTAATTTTTTTTTATAAAACATTATATATAAATAATAAAAAATATACACATCTCGCATTTTTGAGGTGTGTTTTTTTGTTCATTCCAAGTTATTTTCATAGTGATGTGACATTTGTCCTTTTGCCATTATAGGATGATGGTTTTTAATTAAGTCAGAAATAAAGGATGAGGAGATGATTTTTTGAAAGGTATTATATTTGCTGTTTTTGCGGGGATATTTATAACACTTCAAGGAACCTTTAATGCGAAACTTAGTTCACATATCGGTATATGGTCGACGAGTATTATAACCCATTTAATTGGATTCATTATTGCAACAACTGTATTTTTGTTAAAGAAAGAAGAGAAAATAACGGATTTAAAGAGTGTGAAAAAAATATATTTAGCAGCGGGTGCATTTGGTGGATTCATTATTTGTGCAGAAACTATGGCGATATATGCACTAGGAGTTACATTGACAGCTGGCACACTTATGGTTGCTCAATTGTTAACGGCAACAGTTATTGAAATGAAAGGACTGTTTCATATAAAAAAGATACAGATGGAGAGATATCATATTGTGGGAACAATAATAATGATTATAGGTATTGTTGTATTTAATATGTAAATGAAAGGAGAAATGAATATGGAGGATAGATCAGGTTTAATTACGCATTATTTGAAAACCAATAAAACGCTCGAGGTTTTTTCAGAAATAGATACAGCTTATTTTCAATTAAATCACTTTGAAAAAGGCGAGCTCATTTGCAATATAGATGACGAAATGGATCGTTTATATTTTGTTGTTAAAGGTAAAGTAAAAGTTTACACGATTACATCTGAAGGGAAGAAACTAATTCTTCGCTTTATCAATCCATTGGCCATTGTTGGTGATATTGAATTAATTCAAAATAGCAAAGCGCATAATGTCGTTGAAGCTTGTTCAGATGTTGTAGCAATCTCTATTTCTAATACGGTTATTAGAAACAAGTTATTACATGATCCTATATTTATAAAGTTCTTGCTTGAAAACATTGCGAACACGTTAAAAATATCGACTCGTTTTACTGCTCTTAATTTACTTTATCCTGTAGAAGTACGTGTAGCTAGTTATTTGCTTTCAATTTCAACAGATAGTAACGGGAATATGTATAAAGGGGATTTGGATGCAACTTCAGTAACGAGTATTGCAGATTTTATAGGGGTAAGTTATAGGCACGTAATTCGGGTATTACAAAGATTTTATAATGAAAAACTAATTGAAAAGAGTAATGGAGTTATTGTAATTAAAGATTTTTCTAGAATGAAGGAAGTCGCTAAAGATAATATATATGAGCAATGAAAGGGAGAGGAAGATTTTGATTGGATTTAGTTTAGCTATATTAGCAGGAATATTAATTAGCGTACAATCTGTTTTTAATGCAAAAGTAAATGAAAATGTAGGGCAGTGGTTAACGACTACATGTGTCCTTGGGATAGGTCTCATTAGCTCTATTCTATTTTATAGCATTACAGAAAACAGTATTAGCATTAAAGTGTATACTGCAAATTATTTGTTTTATGTAAGTGGACTGTTTGGTATCGGGTTAATTATTTGTATAATGGGTGCAATAAAGAGTCTAGGTCCAGCATATACGGTGCTAATTAGTCTTATTACTCAATTGGTTGTTGCGTTATGCATTGATACATTTGGATTATTTGGAATGGAGAGCATTCCATTACAAATAAATAAATTAGTTGGTATAGGTTTATTAATTGTGGGAGTAGGAATTTTTAAAAATCTATTTTTGAATAAGAAAGCTATTCATATAAATGAGGATAGTGTCTAAAGGATATAAAGGGGAAAAGTGTGAATGGTCAGAACTTATACATTTAGATAGTAATAAGTGAGCGATGAGGAGAGAGGATAAATGAATCAGTTAATGTTGCAAGATGGTGTACACTATTTGAAAAGCAATGGGGTATTGCATTGGTGTAAAGTTGCAGGGGCAGCTCATAATACAGTTCCTCTCATTATTGTACATGGTGGTCCAGGTGGCAATCATTATGTATTCGAAAGAACACTTGGGTTGAGGTTAGAAGAAAATATGACTGTTGTTTATTATGAACAAAGAGGATGTGGTAAAAGTGAGGCACCACAAGATGACGGTGAGTACTCAATCAATACTCTAGTCGAAGATTTAGAGGAATTAAGAAAGCAATTACATGTAGAGAAGATAAATTTGTTAGGATATTCTTTTGGTGGACAACTTTGTTTAGAGTATGCTTTGAAATATCCGAAAAATGTTGAACAAATGGTATTACAAGCACCATCGTTAGATGATTTAAATGATATGTATACTGTGCAGATAGAAGGTTTTGTACAAGTAACGAAAGGAGAAATGAAAGAAGAAATATTGATAATAAGTAAGTCAGAAATTCCTTTAAAAGAAAGGTATAATCAAGTTTGGAGTATAGTTGATACAAAAGCTGTAGATCGATTATTGTTTAAAAATGAAGAATTTGCAAAGCTAAATCGGAGTCTTTGGGAGGAAAGTCAGTTAAGTAATACAGGGAAGATGAGCAAAGTTATTTTTGGAACAAAATCATCTTTACCGCTTATTGAGCGTATTAAAGGTTTAGAAATTGATACGTGTGTCATAGTTGGAGCGCATGACTATAACACGGGTGTAGGAATGAGTTATAGAATAACGAGACAATTGAAAAATGGTAAACTTGTTATATTTGAAAATAGTGGACATTTCCCAGATATCGAGGAGACGGATAAAGTATGTGAAACAATTATTGAGTTTTTGGAATAAAAGGGGGATATTAAGGTCGAACCGAATTAATAGAGTTGAATTGGTTATTGGGATATTAAATCATGTAATATGCTAATTGTTTACTTGTAATTGAGGAAGAATCAATTAGTGTATTTGGAAAATAAGTAAAAAAGACCTCGTAAGGTGGAGGTCTTCTTGATTTATTATTTAATATTTTGAACTTATATGAACTGAAGTAGAAGAGTATGATAAGCAATTTCAGGGAACGAGAATATAACCGAATATAAAATATTACTAAACGTATATAACTAATGAATACAATGTCTTTTTCAGTTATTAAGTTGTAAATCATTTTATGATAAAATTTTTTACATAATTTAATAAAGGGGTAGTATTTAATGGGTTATTTCTCAAATGGTTTATTAGTTTTGTTTGTGCTTATCGTATGTAGTTGTATAATTTTTGGTTGATAATATAATGAGAGTCTTATATAAAAGAAGTTATCTCGCTTGAGATAACTTCTTTTTATTTTATATTGAGAAGGAATTCTATCTTTCTTATTGAAGTTTGTTCTAGTTATTTTTACATCGATCAGATTTGTGTAAAGGGAATTTTATGAAATATAAACAAGCCAGAGAATAGGGAGTGTTTACATGGAAAATAGTATACGCTACACAAGTGAACACCCTACAGATTTTAATGGATTATTATCCTTATACGAATCTTTAGGATGGAATTCTCTTAAATTAACGGTTAACGAGTTAGAACGAATGTGTAAGCAAAGTTGGTATGCAATTTATGTTTTTGATGATAAGAGGTTAGTAGGGATGGGGCGTGTCATATCAGATGGAGTCATAACAGGCATTATTTGTGGAGTTGGTGTATTGCCAAAATATCAGTCTAGTGGCATCGGAAAAGAAATAGTGAAACGATTAATCCAGCACTGTGAACAAAACAAGGTTATTCCACAACTTATGTGTGTAGAAAAATTGCAATCTTACTATGAATCTATAGGGTTTGAAGCATTCTCTATTGGGATGACAAAACATATTATAAGATAGAGGTGCTTTATCCTGCTATTTGTCGGGTAGTAAAACCCCACGGATTAAAGTTTCACTTTATATTTTCAGTTTACTTGTACATATTTTCAAACTTCAACATAAAGGAGAATGGCTGTATGGAGATTGCTAAAGGAGTAGAAATGTTACAACTTGAATTTCAAGAATTTGTTATTCATCCAATTCTTTTATGGAATGATGAAATGGCAGTATTAATAGATACGGGTTTCCCAGGACAAATTGAAGATATACAAGTAAAGATGGAAAAGGTTGGGGTATCATTTGATAAGTTAAAAGTCGTGATTTTGACGCATCAGGATATTGATCATATAGGTAGTCTGCCAGAATTGTTGCAGCGCTGTCGAAGTAATATTAAAGTTTATGCGCACGAACTAGATAAGCCATATATCGAGGGGGATTTACCTTTATTGAAGGACGGAAATGTAGAGAACCGCCCAAAAGGAAAAGTGAGTGATACTGTGATTGACGGGCAAGAACTTCCGTATTGCGGTGGAATACTAATTCTTCATACTCCAGGGCATACTCCGGGTCATATTAGTTTATATTTGAAACAAAGCAAAATTCTTATTGCAGGAGACTCTATGTATAGTGTGAATGGGATGTTAGGAGGAATTCACGCCCCAACAACTATAAATATTAAGGAAGCAAAGCAGTCTTTGAAGAAGTATTTAAATTTACATATTGAATCTGTAGTTTGTTACCATGGGGGATTAAGTAAGGAGAATATAAATGTTCAACTTCAAAATTTGTAAAGTTAAAATGGAGTTTTTTGTTAAGTGACGTTGAAGTATAATCTGATTATTAGTATATAAATAAATTATAAAAGAGCATGTTTGAAAAAATTAAACATGCTCTTTTATTAAAGTAAATCAGTTTAATATGAATGACCTAACCCATTCCAATAAAAAGAAACGATTTCTTTTGCTAATTCATCTATATTTGCCAGAATAGGATTGTGATTTTCATCTTTAAAATTCCCAATTGATAATAAAGATACGAAAGCATGAGCCGCAAATTTAGCGTTTCCTTTCGGAATTTCTCCGATGTGCATCGCGTTATCGAGTGCTTTTTCTAGTACTTCATACATATTATCTTCAGCATTTTTTAATTGTTTCAATTGCTCTTCAGATAACGACAGTTTTGCAT
Source organism: Bacillus cereus group sp. BceL291 (assembly GCF_051776705.1). Lineage (NCBI taxonomy): Bacteria > Bacillati > Bacillota > Bacilli > Caryophanales > Bacillaceae > Bacillus > Bacillus cereus group sp. BceL291. Next base: position 192,732 of record NZ_JBPWAP010000004.1, read on the forward strand.
CTTTCATAAAATTTTTCATATCAATATCCATCGTTGCGTGTAAGTAAACTTTAGCGAAGTCTAATAATCTTTCTTCTAAAGTTTTGTTTGTAGAGAGTATTTGAGACATATTCTCACGTATACGTACCATCATTTCGATCATAGTAGCAGTAAATAAATCGGCTTTTGTTGAATAGTAATAGTAGACAGTTGCTTTCGTAACACCACAAACTTTTGCGACCTCATCCATAGAAACGACTTGATAATTTTGTGTAAGAAATAAGCGGGTTGCTACTTCTAAAATGGTTTCTTTAGTAGATTTTGTATTTTTATTTTGACGCGGCCTTCCGAGAGGACGTTGTTTTTGTTCCAAATACATTCGCTCCTGACATTTATGATTGAGATAATTATAACATAATTTTCAATCATTCTTGATTAATTAACCGACCAGTATATATAATTAATAATGGAGGAAAAAAGGAAGGTGGGTTTTTATGAAAAAGCACCCGTTACATATGTTAGGGAGGCTTGTAGCAGGGAGAAATACGCAATGGATCACTTTATCTGTGTGGGTTCTTATTACATTATTACTTTCATTTACGTTACCACAAGTAAACAGTACAAGAGAACCGAATCCGAAAAATTTACCTGAAACAGCTATGTCACAGCAAGCGGAAGCGCTTATGAAAAAAGAGTTTCCGAATAATGCAGGGAATCCGTTGTTAGTAGTATGGTATAGAGATGGTGGATTACAGTCACAGGATTATAAACTCATACAAGATGTTTATAAAGAGTTAAAAGCTAGTCCTTTAAAAGAACAATCAACGTTACCACCATTTGATACAATCCCAGAGCTAGTATTATCAAAAAGTGCATCAAAAGATGGTACATCATTTGTTACACCGGTATTTTTTAATAAATCTGCTGGTACGGATATATTAAAAGGAAATCTTGAAGAGTTTAGAAAAATAGTGAATAGTAAGGTGGATGAAGATCCATTTAAACAAAAAATAAGTGAATCTGGTTTACATGTTCGATTATCTGGACCTGTAGGTATTCAAACGGATGCAGTTAGTTTATTTAGTCAAGCAGATGTGAAATTGTTAGTGGCTACTGTATTATTAGTCTTGGTCCTATTAATTTTGCTTTACCGTTCGCCAATTTTAGCAATTTTACCTATACTTGTTGTTGGCTTTGCATACGGTATCATTAGTCCTACACTCGGTTTTTTAGCTGATCACGGATGGATTAAAGTAGATGCCCAAGCGATATCAATTATGACAGTATTATTGTTTGGTGCTGGAACGGACTATTGTCTATTTTTAATTTCGAGATATAGAGAGTACTTGTTAGAAGAAGAAAGTAAATATAAAGCATTACAACTTGCGATTAAAGCTTCTGGCGGTGCAATAATAATGAGTGCGTTAACTGTTGTACTTGGATTAGGGACATTATTACTTGCCCATTATGGTGCCTTTCATCGATTTGCAGTACCATTTAGTGTTGCTGTATTTATAATGGGAATCGCGGCTTTAACGATTTTACCAGCACTATTATTAATTTTCGGTAGGATTGCATTTTTCCCGTTTATACCTAGAACAACTTCAATGAATGAGGAGTTTGCAAGAAAGAAAAAGAGGGCTGTAAAAGTTGAAAAATCAAAAGGCTCCTTTAGTAAAAAACTTGGAGATGTAGTAGTACGAAGACCGTGGACAATAATTATGCTAACTGTGTTTGTATTAGGTGGATTGGCTTCGTTCGTACCACGTATTCAATACACATATGACTTATTAGAATCGTTTCCAAAGGATATGCCTTCTCGTGAAGGGTTTACGTTAATTAGTGATCATTTCTCAGCTGGTGAACTAGCACCAGTAAAAGTGGTTGTTGATACGAAAGGAAAAGAGCTTCCTATTAAACAAGAACTAGAGAAATTTTCTTTCGTAAATACAGTGAAAGAGCCAAAAGAGGGAAAAGAAAATAAGCAAATACAAATGTATGAAGTTTCTTTAGCGGAAAATCCATACTCAATTGAAGCGTTAGATCAAATTCCTAAATTGAAAAGTAATGTAGAAAAAGTATTAAAAGATGCTGGGATTAGTAATGCTGAAGAGCAATTGTGGATTGGTGGAGAAACAGCTTCATTATACGATACAAAGCAAATTACTGAACGTGATGAATCAGTAATTATTCCAGTAATGATTAGCATTATCGCTTTACTATTACTTGTCTACTTACGATCGGTTGTTGCGATGATTTATTTAATTGTAACTGTCGTTTTATCATTCTTCTCAGCGTTAGGAGCAGGATGGATATTGCTTCATTACGGTATGGGAGCGCCGGCCATTCAAGGTGCGATACCGTTGTACGCATTCGTATTTTTAGTTGCTTTAGGTGAAGATTATAATATCTTTATGGTTTCAGAAATATGGAAAAACAGAAAGACACAAAATCACTTGGATGCAGTAAAAAATGGTGTAATACAAACAGGTAGTGTTATTACATCGGCAGGTTTAATTTTAGCAGGAACTTTTGCAGTGTTAGGTACACTTCCAATTCAAGTATTAGTTCAATTTGGTATTGTAACTGCAATTGGTGTATTACTAGATACCTTTATTGTTAGACCATTACTTGTACCAGCAATTACAGTTGTTCTAGGACGCTTTGCTTTTTGGCCAGGAAAGCTTTCAAGAAAAAGTGAAGAAGTACAAAAGGTGGATGCATAGTTAAAAAAGCCAAGGATATTTTCCTTGGCTTTTTTCAATGTAGTTAATTAATTTTTTGAAGTCAAATCATCAGCTGCAGCGTGATCAGCATCTTCAATTGTTGTTTCGGGCATTCCGTATAAGCCGTTCATTGCTTGTTCTTCAATAGTAAGGTTTGCAGTATTATTATTTTGAATAGATGTAGTATTTTCAGTAACATTTTCTTTTTTATTCATATTTTTGTTATTCATGTATGTATCCTCCAAATTTCATTTGATTTATCTATAGTATGTGGATGGATTTCAAGAAATATGTGAATTGATTCTTACATATGTTATATAATTAAATAAATAATTAGGGTGAAATGTAAACTGTTAGGAGTGAACAATTATGGTGAAAGCAAGGGAAATAGCCTTCTAAAATAAAAAGAAAATTTTAGGAGGCTATTAGAATGAAGTTTCATGTAATTGATAGAGAAGATTGGAATAGAGAGCAGTATTTTGAGCATTATTTAAAGTTGAAATGTACATTTAGTATGACTGTTAATGTTGATATCACGATGTTATTAGAGAAAGTATATCAAAAGGGAATAAAATTTTATCCCGTTTTTATATATTTAATTTCTAGAGTAGTAAATAATCATAAAAAATTTCGAACATGTTTTAACGATGAAGGAGTTTTAGGCTATTGGGAGGAAATGATACCGAGTTATACAATCTTTCATAAAGATGATAAGTCTTTTTCAAGTATATGGACGGATTATTCAAGTGATTTCCGCACTTTCTATAAAAATTATGAAGACGATATGAGATGCTATGCTAGTGTTCATGGTCTTTTCACGAAAGAAAATATTCCTCCTAATGTATTTCCGATTTCTAGCATACCTTGGACTAGTTTTACTGGATTTAATCTTAATATTAATAATGATGGAAATTTTCTATTGCCAATTATAACTTGTGGGAAATATTTTAACGAAGGAAATAAGGTTATGCTACCAGTTTCATTGCAAGTACATCATTCGGTTTGTGATGGATATGATGCGAGTCAATTTATAGAAGATTTACAGCAGTTAAGTAACACTTGCAACGATTGGCTTAAGTAATATCTAATTTTTAATTATATAAAGTGAAACTTTAATCAGTGGGGTGTCAGCCCCCGCTGATTATTAGCCCGACCGCCACCTAACTTCTTTGCTTTCGCTGAATTTTGAGATGGGGGTCTTACTGCCCGGCAAATAGCGGAATAAAATTGAAAATGAATAAAAGAAGAGACCATGTTGATATTACATGGTCTCTTCTTTTATTCATTAATACTAAGTAATTGTGGAAAATATAGGATGATTTGTAGTTTAATAGTAAAGAGAGTGATTAGTATTAATTTTCTTTGTTTTTAAAATTTTAAGTATGTAAATGTTTAACAGGGGGGAATAAAGTGAAATTCGTAAGCATTGAAAAAGATGAAATCTTAATTGAGGATATGGCAAAATTGTATTGTAAAGTATTTGAGAAAATAAATTTCAATGAAATGATCGAGCGAATGAATAGGCATATAGAATATACAGGTTTTAAAGGTATAGTAGCAATAAATGATGAAAATGAAGTAGTTGGCTTTACTTATGGTTATCGCTCAATCGAGGGACAGTACTATAATCAATTAATGAGAGAAGCGTTACATCTAGAGCAAGTAGACGAATGGTTGCAAGATTGTTTTGAATTTGTAGAGTTAGCAGTTCACCCACAATATCAAAATAAAGGTCTTGGAACGAAATTACATAATGAATTACTAGAAGGGCTTTCAAATAGAACGAGTGTTTTAACAACACAAATAAACAATGAAAAAGCACGTTCGTTATATGAAAGATTAGATTGGGTAAATGTTTTAGAGCCATTTCATCCAAGTAAAAATGATGTTCCATATGTAATAATGGGAAAAGTATTAAAAATAAAAGTGAATTGATAATTATGGCATTCACAAAATGGTTGGTTTGTAATAATGAAGGGGAAAACGAAAATGACGAGAATATCTATAGAAAAAGCTACAATTTTAGATGCTGAGAAATTAACAGAAATAATGAAAAGAACATTTGATGCAGAAGCAAAACAATGGCTATACGGCCAAGATGATGTCATTGATTATAACATTCAACCGCCAGGGTACTCTTCAGTTGAAATGATGGAATATTCCATTGAAGAATTGGATTCTTTCAAAGTTGTAATGGATAAAGAAATAATTGGAGGGATAATAGTTACGATTTCTGGTAAGTCGTACGGTCGAATTGATCGTATTTTTGTAGATCCTGTTTATCAAGGAAAAGGAATTGGATCACATGTTATGAAATTAATAGAAAAGGAATATCCAAACATAAAGATTTGGGATCTCGAAACATCTAGTAGACAAATTAATAATCATCACTTTTATAAAAAGATGGGCTACCAAATGATTTTTGAATCGGAAGATGAGTATTGTTACGTGAAAAGAATAAAAACAAGCTCAAACAAAGAGAGTGTAGTTACAAATAAAGATATGAAAAATAGTCAATACGAAAACTGTAATTTAGCGAATACAGGGTATTATCAAGTGAATTTAAAAAACAGTTCATTTGTTGGTAGCAATATAATAAATATGAATATGAGTAATTGTAATGTAAGTCAATCAAAGTTTAGAAATATAAATTTTAGATGGTCATCATATGCAGATTTAAATCTTTCTGGCAGTAAATTTAATTTGGTGACTTTAGGTGGAGTGCAATTTAAAAATACAAGTCTCGGAGATGAGAAGGAACCTATTGTATTCGATAAATGTGATTTGGAAGGCAGCACTATAAGTAATAGTAATCTGAAAAATATTGAAATAGAAAATTGTAATATAGTCGGCATGAAACTAAATGGTATTCCAATTGAAAATTTGCTTAATTTATATAACGAGGCGAAAAGTTAACCAAATCCATATAGTTGTTAATCTTTTTGGAAATTAAGTATTATATCGAAATAATTATGTAAAAATGACATAAAGAAATACGAGTGAGAAGGTCATTCATACACGTTTCTAGAATACACACAAACAAATATATTGTTATTTATATGGAGGAGAGAAAGATGGGGATCAACGTTAGAGCAGTAGAAATACAAGATGCTAGAGCAATTCATCGTATATGTATACAGGATGACGTTTTACCGTATATGGTTTTCTTACCTAGCATGCTTGTAGAAGCTATGGAAAATAGAATTCGAAATTTAGCACCAAATCAATTTGAATTTGTTGCAGAATATGATGGAGAAGTTGTTGGATTTGTAGGTTTAACACAAAGTCCGGGCCGAAGATCTCATTCAGGCGATTTATTCATTGGGGTAGACAGTGAATATCATAATAAAGGAATTGGGAAAGCACTTCTTATGAAGATGCTTGATCTGGCTGATAATTGGTTAATGTTAGAGAGAGTAGAACTAGGTGTGTTAGAAACGAATCCAAAAGCAAAAGCTTTATATGAAAAATTTGGATTTGTAGAAGAGGGAGTAAAGATAGGGAATTTGAAAGCTCACGGAAAGTTTATTAATGAAATTATGATGAGTCGTTTTAGACCGAATGGTTTAATTGTACATAATGAATAGTTAAAAGCATGACAGTATACTGTCATGCTTTTTCATTAGAATTTGGCTGTAATAAAAATAATACTAAACCAATAAAAATAACGGTAATTCCTAGTCCTTGTTGTAAAGAAATAGTCTCATGTAATATAAAGTACGCTAGCATACAAGTGCCAATTGTTTCACCTAAAATACTCATTGAAATTACAGTAGCACTCATCCATTTTAATAACCAATTAAAAATGGTTTGTCCTAAAATTGTAGCAATGAAAGCTAATCCAATAAAGCACAACCAAGTTTGTGTAGAGTAATGGATGAAAGATTCTTGTTGCATGAAAGCAAATATGCTAAGAAAGCCAGCACTACTTCCATAACTAATTACCGAATATGGTATAAGTGACAAATCTTTACGAACGTGTTGGCTAATGAAAAAATAAGCAGTAATGATACCGGCAGCGATAAATGCTAAAATATCTCCATATAAAGCTTCTCCACTAATTTTGAAATCTTGCCAGCCAATGATGATACTACCTGAAATAGCGATGAGGCAACCAATAACCGCTCCTTTCGTAAATCTCTCCTTAAATAAAAAATAACCACCAATCATTGAGAACAAAGGTTGTAACGTTACGATAACTGTAGAGCTTGCTACAGAAGTATATTGTAATGATTCAAACCATAGTACATAATGTGCAGCTAAAAATAGCCCAGATGTGAATCCGAATGTCCATTGTTTTTTCGTTAAAGTTTTTAGCTCATTTCGACTATTTTTATTAAATAGTAATAACGGTAACAGGATCAGTGTGGCAAAGAATAATCGGTAAAAAGCAATGATTGTCGCAGGAGCATCTGCCAATTTTACAAAAATTGCTGAAGTTGATAAGGCGAATACACCAAAAAATAAGATGAAATATGAAAGAATAGGTGATTTCAAAGTTTGTCCCTCCGATAGAATGTTTATTATAATAAACTTAATGCGATATAATGTACAAAAGTAAGTATATAAGTCCCGGAGATAATAGGAAAGGATTATTTGCCTTTGTTTAGTATGTCAGCACAAAGACAATGAAATATGCATTATGATGGACGAAAGGAAGTTTTACTATGATACATGATAGGCTTGGACAAACAGTATTAAGTTATCGTAAGAAAAATAATATGACAATTCGTGAATTTGCTGATTATGCAGGGATTAGTACATCACTAATTAGCCAAATTGAAAGAGGACATGCTAATCCTTCTTTAAATGTTTTGGAGTTAATTGCAAAAGCATTAAATGTACCGCTGTTTACACTTTTTATTAATGATATCGATACAGATTCGCTCATTTCTAAGAAAAAAGATCGAAAAAAAGTATATCGGGAAAACAATGATCACATTGTATATGATGTATTAACACCTGATTTTATGAAAGCACGTATTGAAATGTTAATGATGGATTTAAATAAACAAGCAAACACAACAGAAAGTCATTATTCCCATGAAGATAAGGAAGAGATTGCTGTTATTATGAAAGGGGAAGTGTACGTAGAATTGGAGGGAAAAGAATATTTTTTAGAAGAAGGCGATGTTGTACGTATTCCACCAAATGTGAAGCATCGATTTTTGAATAAAAGTGATGAATCGAATCACATTTTATTTGTACTGACACCATCTTTAGGATGAAAATATAGTGATTTTAACTAGAGGAGAAAGAAAATGGAAAACAAAAGTATTTTAAAAGGCGGCCTTTCAATTATTTCTCAATGTAAAAAAGAAACAAATGATATTTGGCATGCGCATTTTGGAGCAGCTGCAATTGCTAGTTATTTTAATCATATAAAGAGAGCTCCAAATTATAAAGATATAACATTAGAAAAATTCCGATATGTTATTCATTCTTAATGAACGTCAATAATCTGTAAAAGGAAGCTTAATCTAGTTTCTTTTTTTGTTAGTAGTATATTATTTTTTCAAATATGTAAGATTTTACATGCGTATTTTACTTTTACTAATTATGTAAGTAGGCTATACTGAAATACATACATTTTATTTTTGGAGAGATGTAAAACGACATGGAACTAGCGAAATTGGAAAAAGTAATTGAAATAAAAAAAGAAGAACTTTTATACTTAGTATCGGATTATGGAATTCAACATGAAAAAGTATTGGCATTGAGTCAAGAACTAGACAAATTAATCAATTACTTTATGTTTTTAAAATAAAGAGAACTATGACGTGGTTTGTATATGTTATAGTTCTTTTTATTAGGTAATTTGAAAATATATTCAAATATATTGTCTAATTTCTTACAGAATGCGCAACTTGCTAGTCGAATATAAGGACTTTTGGTTATAATAAAAAGGAATTATTAATTGTATCGGTTAGGAGCGCAGCACATATGAAAACAGTTGTTGTTATCGGTGGAGGTATAACGGGACTTTCTACTATGTTTTATTTAGAAAAATTAAAAAAGGATTATAATATCGATTTAAATTTAATTCTTATTGAGAAAGAAGAGTATTTAGGTGGTAAAATCCATAGTGTGGAAGAAAAGGATTTCATTATGGAGTCAGGAGCGGATTCAATCGTTGCTCGTAATGAATATGTTATGCCACTTGTAAAAGATTTAAATTTAGAAGATGAAATGGTATATAATGAAACGGGTATTTCTTACATATATTCTGAAAACATGTTACATCCGATTCCTTCTGATACTATATTTGGGATACCGATGAGCACCCAGTCTTTGTTTAGCAGTACGCTAGTCTCAACGAAAGGGAAAATCGTAGCTTTAAAAGATTTCATAACGAAAAATAAAGAGTTTACGAAAGATACATCACTTGCTCTATTTTTAGAAAGTTTCTTAGGGAAAGAGTTAGTGGAAAGACAAATTGCTCCTGTACTTTCAGGCGTATATTCTGGTAAGTTGAATGAGCTTACAATGGCATCTACATTACCGTATTTACTGGATTATAAAAATAAGTATGGAAGTATTATTAAAGGTTTTGAAGAGAATAAAAAACAATTTCAATCAGCAGGAAATAAAAAATTCGTATCATTTAAAGGTGGACTATCTACGATAATTAATCGCTTAGAAGAAGTGCTCACTGAAACTGTCGTAAAAAAAGGTGCTATAACGACGGCTGTAAGTAAACAAGAAGATCGATATGAGATTTCTTTTGTAAATCATGAAACAATACAAGCTGATTATGTTGTTTTAGCAGCTCCGCATGATATAGCACAAACTTTATTACAGTCTAATGAGTTAAATGAGCAGTTTAATACATTTAAAAACTCATCTCTTATAAGTATTTACTTAGGATTTGACATACTAGATGAACAACTACCAGCTGACGGCACAGGGTTTATTGTAACGGAAAACAGTGATTTACATTGTGATGCTTGTACATGGACAAGTCGAAAGTGGAAACATACATCGGGTAAACAAAAATTATTAGTAAGAATGTTTTATAAGAGCACCAATCCGGTATATGAAACAATCAAAAATTATAGTGAAGAAGAATTAGTACGAGTAGCTTTATATGATATTGAAAAGAGTCTCGGAATTAAAGGTGAGCCAGAAGTAGTCGAAGTTACAAATTGGAAAGATTTAATGCCGAAATATCATTTAGAACATAATCAAGCGGTTCAAGCATTGCAAGAAAAAATGACGAATCTTTATCCAAATGTATATTTAGCTGGTGCCTCATATTATGGTGTCGGAATTGGTGCGTGTATTGGAAATGGAAAGAATATAGCCAATGAAATAATGGCTACATTAAATAAATAATACTGTAGAATAAATAAAAACTGTTCCTTCAGCAAAATGGAGGAACAGTTTTTATTTATTTTATTTGAATGGAAATTGTATTGTTTTTTACATTGTTTTCTTTTATTGTTAATGTTATTTCTCCAGACTCTTTAAATGAATACGGTGATAGTTGATAAATATCTTTTATATCATGTTTTTCTTGTAATTTATTTACCGGTATTGATACGATATTTGGCTTCCATGTTTCTTGTTTTCCTGAAGGATATTCTATAAGTATTACCGGATTTTTTAACTGTATTGTTTTCCAAGAGACGAAATATAGTTGTACTTCTGTATCTTTTTTTAATAATTCTTCGGAGAAATAACCGAATTCGCCTACATTACCGAAAACAGTATAGTTTTGATTTTTTAATTTAATATCTAAATAACTAGGTTGATATGTTACCGCATGATAAGTTCCATATGAAAGTGAGAGTATGGCAGCGATTAAAATACCGATTGAAAATGTCCTAAAGCTATTACCTTTAAAGCTAGTCATCATGAATGAGTTTGGTGTGAATTTTTTTGCGAATAAAAAAATAAGTAATATGAGTAAGAGGGATAAGCCGATGAATATATACATAGGAAATCTTCACCTCCACAATAAAATAAATATTAACTATATTTTACCATAAATGTATGGGTAGGTTGGTTGTTTAGAAGGAGAAAATGAAGAAACAATTTCTTTACAGTTCTTGATAATTTAAAATTCGATTTATGGAAATTATAGCGTCATGTTTGAGGTGCAATCAGAAGGTATCTAATTTGTGTATATAGAATTAAGAGAGAATGTGCCATTAGAAATGTTTGATTTATGGAACAATAAGGACTTTACTAATTATACATATTTTTTCTGATATAATGAATGAGTAGAGAGAAAGGAGTGATCCTATGGCATTTCCTATATTAGAAACAGAACGCTTACGTTTAGTTGAAATAGAACAATCTTATTGTCAAAAAATATATGAAATCTTTTCATTGGATGAAGTGACGTGTTACTACGGTATGAATTCTTTTACGGAGTTTGGACAAGCTTCACGTATGATTGAATCTTTTTCAAAAAATTACTTTGAGAAAAAGGCAATACGATGGGGAATTGTGTTAAAAGAAACGAACGTTTTAATAGGAACAATTGGACTAAACAATTTACAATTATGGAGTAAACGATCTGAGATTGGATATGATCTGCATCCTCGCTATTGGGGAAATGGTTATGCTTCAGAAGCAGCTGGAGAAATTATTGATTATGGATTTAAAGATTTAGGTTTGTTTAGAATTGGAGCTATTACATATCCTGAAAATGTTACTTCTTGTAGAATGTTATCTAAAATTGGTTTCCAAAAGGAAGGGCTATTGCGCGGATATATTCATCAAGGAAATAAGCAACACGATGCATTGTTGTATTCTATAGTGCGAACTGATGTTGAGGACATAAATTTATAATAAAAAAAACCTCTTAATTAAAAGAGGTTTTTTTTATTATAAATTAACCTAATTTAGGTAATAAACGTTCTCCGCTTTTCATGCTACTTTTACATAAAGGGCATTTAGGCTCTTCTTCAAATGAAAAGTTCTTTCTCATCCATCCTAAACAATCCTCTGATTCACATTCCCAAACAGGGGTTTGTTCTGGTGGTACTTCTGCTACATCGTTCTTTCGATTGCGATACATGTAACCACTCCTTTTATGTAAAAAATTTTAGTTATATATTAAAAAGGTTGTTAACCTTGCTGGTAACAACCTTTTTATTGTTTGAATTATAGCTTTACAACGTTTTTAGCTTGAGGTCCGCGGTTACCTTCTTCAACTTCAAAGCTAACTTCTTGACCTTCGTCAAGAGACTTGAAGCCGTCGCCAGTGATAGCTGAGAAGTGAACGAATACATCGTTACCGTCTGCAACTTCGATGAAACCGAAACCTTTTTCGCTGTTAAACCATTTTACTTTACCTGTTAATGTCATGGTAATGCCTCCTAAAAGTAGAAAAATTACAATATGATCGGCCTTATTTGAATGAAAATAAAATTTCACATATTATCAAAAACCCATAAGGAGTACAAACTGTCCCTGATTGATACTTGATAATATGCAAAGAAAATATAGTGTTAAATTGACCTTAATTACTATCTTACAACAAATGGTGGGAAATAGCAAGTGCTGGTAATACCACTGAGTAATCTGGGTGATAATAGTAAAGGCACAAAGGCACCTCTTTTATTTATATATTATTCCTAATTGGGATTTATGCAAAATCATGTAAGAAAAACTTAGAGTAAATATTAATAATATATTTTTTGTGGTAAAATATGGTTGGTTACTGTTGGTAGTTAAATATTATAAAAGGAGAAAAGAAAGTGAAAAATAATTCATTTATAATAATTGAAGCAGCAAAAGCAGGGAGAAAAAAGGTCCATCCAGTCTTTGCTGTAATATTAGCCATTATATTTTTGACTTTAGGCGAACTTTTTATGTTATTTATGTTATTTTTACCGAAAGCTGAAACGATATTCATGAAAGGTATTTATGACAATGTTAGAATGGTGTTAACGTTTGGCGGAGCTATATTTATTTTATTTATATGGGTTCGTTTTGTAGAAAAAAGACCTTTTTCATCCATTGGCTTTTGGAAAGAGAAATGGATGAGAAAGTATTTAAAAGGTGCGTTAATAGGGTTTTTATTTATTTCAACGCCAGTTATTCTACTATTATTAATGGGGAGTGTGAAATTGCAAGTACAACATATTACCTCAACAGTGATAGTAGGAATAGCAGGATCTCTAGTTGCATTTTTAATACAAGGGGCTACGGAAGAAATTATTGTACGAGGTTGGTTATTCCCGGTTCTTTCTGTTAGAAGTCGTATATGGGTTGGAATAATTGTAACTTCATTTTTATTTGGATTTCTTCATCTACTTAATCCAGGAATTACAATATTATCTATATTGAATATAATATTAGTGGGTGTTTTCGCAGCTTTATATGTATTGAAAGAAGACGGTCTGTGGGGAATATGTGCATGGCACTCAATTTGGAACTGGGCTCAATATAATGTATATGGTTTTGCAGTTAGTGGCACAACTGTATATTCTACTCCAATTTTTAAGTCTATAACAAATGGACCAGAAACATTGCATGGAGGCGCGTTCGGAATTGAAGGTAGTATCATTACAACAATCATGCTCACTGTCGCTTCAATTGTTTTATGGAGAAAGTTATGGGGAAGAAAAGCGAAACAACGAAATTTTAGTTAATGAAAGAGGGAGAAACTATGGGGATAATAGCATTTGAGGGAGCAAGCGCTGTTGGTAAAAGTACCACGTGCCGTGAATTAGAAAAGAATTATGGTGCTTATATAATACCTGAAGTGAATTCTTTATTTGAAAGGCCAAAAAATGAACATAGAACATGGTATTTTGAAAAACAAGTTGAGCGCTGGAATATAGCTGTTCAGAAGTCAAAGCAATATGAATTAGTAATACTCGATGGCGATATTTATCAGCCACTTAGTTATAATTGGTGTTTTCATTTTGATATATTTAATCAGCCATTATCTTTAATAGAAAATTTTTATAAAGAAAAGATGATAAATAGGGAAATTGGCTTTCCGGATCAATATTTTTATTTATATACGAACGATGAAGAACTTAGAAAGCGGAAAGTATCTGATGAGACGAAAAGAAGAAGAAACTTTGAAAAACATTTACATATATCAAAATCGTTTCAGCGTTATTATGAAAATTTAAATACTGTTACAGATGGGTATTGTAAATTAATTGAGGCAAAAAGTGTAAGAAATAATGAATTAGAAATAGTGAGAAACTCACAAAATTTGAACGTGTGTGAAGAAAGACGTTTTGATGTTTCGAAGTTAGATGCTATTACGAAGTGGTTAAAAGAAAATCGTGCATAAAGTAAAAACAACGAGTGTTGTAGAACGCCCTCGTTGTTTTTTGTTTCTTTATAAATATAAAGGAAAAATTTGTAGAATATTTTCATTATTTAACAGAATAATCTTTCAATTTTAAAGAAAAAGAAATACAATATGAGGAAGTATATATAAATAATATGATAGGGGATGGGATGCGATATTTTGAATGAAGTAACAGTTTTTATATAAGAAATAATTAGGTAGTCAGAACGGAGATATTTGGGAGGAAACAAGCGAGATGAAAACATTTTTGAAAATAATAGGTGTTATAGCTGGTATGGCGGTAATTGGAGTAGGTTTAACATATGGTATGCTGCATTATTTAAATAATAGTAAACCAGCTGCGAAAAAGGCATCACCAGCTGCTCCAGCAGTAGAAGTATTAGCTGATAGTAACGTAAAAGCAGAAGATGCAAAGCTTTTAGAAAATGGAAATTATTCATTGCCGAATAGTGGTTTTAATAAAAATTTTAAATGGACAGATGAGAACATACAGACAGCATTACATGAAATGGCACATCAAAAAGCGAAAGCTGATCAAAAGTGGGGCTATATTTTTATTACACAAGAGCGGATTGAAAGCTTAATTGATATTGTAAAGAGTAATGATCTTGTACAGGGAAGTACATATGTAGAAATTTTAGAACGATGGAAACAAGGAAAGTATGAAAAGGTTGATGGGGATCACAATAAGATTTGGAAATTACAAAGTGGGAATTTAGGAGAAGGAAAAGGAGTAATGTCGCAAGCTGAGCAAAAAGAATTAATTAATCAAGTGTTTATGAACAAAGGTACATATTCAGGTAGTAAATTAATTGTAGGTGGGGAACAGACTAATAAATAGTATACTAATTAATGAAAGAGAGTAATTGCTTATTAGGCAATTACTCTTTTTCTATGTACGTCTTAATATTTTAGTCTCGTTCAAGTAAGGAAAGGAACGATTGTAATACCGGGGAAATCCATCTAGATTTATGATAGATTACATAACTTTGAATAACTGTTGCAGTTTCGATAGGTTGAAAACATAGTTGTCCTTTTTGGCAACTTTCTTGTACAACGATATAAGGAAGAATTGAAATGCCTAACTCACACATAACGGATTGTTTAATGACTTCAACATTGGAAGTTTCAAATGTTTTAGCTGGAATATTTCCACTTTGACATAAAAAACGATCTACCATTGGCCTATAGCCGCAGCTTTGTTCTGTAAAAATGAACTGGGTGTCCTGTAATAACTGGAATGGATTTGTATGTGCAGCGGAATGATCTGGTAAAATCCATCCAAATATTTCATTACTCAAAGTACGCGTAATAAAATCATTATGTTCTATACTTTCTCCAATTATGAAGATAACGTCTGTTTCTCCTTCACGTAATTTTTGTAATGCTTGTTCATTTGTGTTTGTTTCAAGTACGATATTTACTTTCGGATTTTTCTGTTTGTAAGTACGTAATAATTGTGGTAATCGGTATACCGCTAATGATTTATTAGATGTAATACTTAATGTACCTTCTAAATAATCTGTATTTTGGGGGATTTCTTGCGCTTTTTCATATATTGAAAGTAATTCTAATGCATAAGGATGAAATTGATGACCTGCTTTTGTAAGTAGCACTTTTTTCCCTAACCGATCGAAAAGAGGAATATGTAAATCGTTCTCTAAAGCTTTCATATGTGCTGTAACAGTAGATTGCGCATAACCTAGCGCATGCGCAGCCTTAGAAAAATTACCATACTTCACAATGGCGCAAAATGTTTTAACATGTCTCATTTCCATAAGCGATCCCTCTTTTATTATCATGATTTGTGAATGATTATATCATGTATTTTAATTTTCCAAATGATTAAATTCTGTATAAAATGAAATTGTAGAAATATTCATTCAGGTAATATTGGAGGAGAAAAGATGATCAAAAAGGGCTATCATGTAGCTGTTGTTGGGGCTACAGGTGCGGTAGGACAAAAAATTATTGAACTGTTAGAGAATGAAATGAAGTTTAATATAGTTGAAGTTACATTGCTTTCGTCAAAACGATCCGCCGGTAAGAAAGTAAGATTTAAAGGACGAGAGATAATTATAAAAGAGGCAAAAACAACTAGCTTTGAAGGTGTAGATATTGCCTTTTTTAGCGCTGGGGGAGAAGTATCTAGACAATTTGTAACTCATGCAGTTTCTAGTGGTGCGATTGTAATTGATAACACAAGTGAGTACCGAATGGCGCAAGATGTACCGCTCGTTGTTCCGGAAGTGAATGCGCATACTTTAAAGCAGCATAAAGGTATCATTGCAGTTCCAAATTGTTCAGCATTACAGATGGTAACAGTACTTCAGCCGATTCGAAAATCATTCGGTTTAGAAAGAATTATCGTTTCAACATATCAAGCCGTATCGGGTTCTGGCATTCATGCGATTCATGAATTACAAGAGCAGGCTAAGTCTACGCTTGCTGGTGAAGAAGTGAAAAGTAATATATTACCGGCGAAAAAAGATAAAAAACATTACCCAATAGCGTTTAATGTACTGCCTCAAGTAGATATATTTACAGACAATGATTTTACTTTTGAAGAAGTAAAAATGATTCAAGAAACGAAGAAAATATTAGAAGATGAAAACCTGAAAATGGCAGCTACTTGTGTACGTGTTCCAGTTGTATCAGGGCATTCAGAATCGGTTTATATAGAACTGGAAAAAGAAGCAACCGTTACGGAAATTAAGGAAGTATTAATGGATGCACCAGGTGTTATTTTGCAGGATAACCCTAGTAAACAGCTGTATCCAATGCCATTATATGCAGAAGGGAAAATAGATACATTTGTCGGAAGAATACGTAAAGATCCTGATATGCCAAACGGATTCCACCTCTGGATTGTTTCCGATAACCTATTAAAAGGTGCGGCTTGGAATTCAGTTCAAATCGCAGAGACTTTAGTAGAAAAGGGAATACTTTAATCTAGTTTGAAAAACCGGGGAATCGATAATGATTTTCCGGTTTTTATCCCGCTATTTGCTGGGCAGTAAGACCCCCACTGATTAAAGCTTCACTTTATTTAATAATTGTTTTCTTTATTTCGTCCAACTTTAATTTAAATTAGTCGTTATTGAATTTTTATAAATATCTACTTTATGTGCAGTGAAGCGTAAGGTTTTGGATTCTGCATGAATTGTTAGGTTAATAATAATCGATAACGGCATTTCGACCGTTTTCACAATATCTTCTATAGCAATATACTCATTTTCTGCTTCGTTATAATAAACAACAGAACGAATTACTGCCTCGTTATTTTCAATGTCAATTTCACACATCATAGGGAATTTTTCACCATTATGTAAGAATAGTTCGCCTAGTACGATTGAACCGTTTAACTCCTCTGTAAAATTAGTAGTTGCTGCTGGTTTTACCCATGTTTCGTCATGTTCTTCGTTTTCCTCTTCATCTATTGCCCATTCCCAAATGGGGTTTTGTTTTAGGTCTTCAATAGTTAATTCATCAATTGGTTTGCAATTGCTCATACATAAATTCTCCTTTTGCTTTGATAAATAAGTTTCTTAATCTCAAAAATTAGATGATTGCTTACGAGTAAGTTCAATATAGTATTTTGCTCATTTGATATTAAACTATTTTATTTTGAAGTAAAGCTTCTGTAGCAATATTAACAAAAAAATAATTATTTAGTAAATAATTATTAGTGGAGGTTTTAAAGTGGCATGGAGTTAAGGTAAGGTAGTAAAAAACATCAAGAATGAATGGGATTCATTTGGTACGATATGGATATGTTTAATAAGAGGGGGAATTTGATGTATCAAGTAAAGGGGTATTTTTCATCGCTCAAAGGAAGTCATTATGAAATTGGTAAGCAACAAGGTGAATTTGTGAAACAACATTCTTATCTTATTCCGCAATTTATAGAGCAAGAAAACTTAATATCGCATAACCATTGGACAGAATCTAGAAATATATTAAATCAATATTGTTCTGGAATTAATGAAGAAATTGAAGGTTTTTGTGAAGTGTTAAAAATTCCTTCAAAAAATATGATGTATTACTATCAAACACTATTGAAAGCAGGTTGTAGTCATTGTGCAGTATTACCTAAAAAGACAGATTCAACTCACACTTATGTATTAAGAAATTATGATTTGTCACCAGTAATAGATGATATGCGTTTTTGCTCGACGCATGTTGAAGGTGCGTATGCACATAGTGGCTTTTCTACTCAATATTTTGGTCGAACAGAAGGGGTTAACGAACATGGATTATCTGTTACATTTTCAGCATGTGGTCAACCAGTAGGAAACATTGCAGGTTTAAGAAAGCCAATGGTAAATGGTTTACAGTGTTTTGCGGTAATTCGATTGTTGTTGGAGAAATGTAAAAATGTGCAGGAAGCTAAATCACTAATAGAAGAAATACCAATTGCTAGTAATATTAATTTAATAGTAGCTGATCCTTTAAACGCAGCACATATTGAAATATTTGACGGTCATAAATCCACAACAACGATTGATGGTGACAACCAAGCTTTTATTGTATCAACAAACCATGCAGTTAGTTCATCAATTCAGAAATTAAATAATAGGAAATTAGAACAATCTACAAAGAGATATCATGTTTTACATGAGCATTTAAATGGATATGAACAAGTGAGCATAGAGTCTTTAAAAAAGTTAGTAGAAGAAGAATATCCTGATGGACTGACTGTACATAACTATGAAGAATGGTTTGGAACTTTACATTCTGTATTATTCGATTTACATGATCGTACAATGAAGATTTGTTTCGGATCACCACTTTTAAACGACTGGTACTCATTGAAAGTTGGAGGAAGTATGCCGTTTTCCGAGGTGAACGTGAACTTTAAAAATAAAACTTATACTGACTTTTGGAGGGAAGATAAGAATGAATTGATGCCTAAAAGATAAATGAGATAAGATGATAATGAAGAGAGTGCATTTACACTGGAGGGATTACCAATGCTAAAAGTTATGTTACCATTTATTCTTATCTTTTTTCTTGTCATTGCGATGTATATTGCTTATCAAAAGAGAAAAAAAACCGGGATAAAAGGATTGAAAAGTGCGTTAACTTCTATTTGCTTCTTTTCACTCGCAATTTTAAATATGTTTGCATATTGGTTTCACTTTGGCGGTGCTTTTACTTGGTTATTTTCAATTGTATTATTGCTAGTTGGTGCATATTTTACTAAATATATTCCAATATCTAAAAAGGTACATTAAAATCTATAAGAGTTTAATATAATGTTTACTTTGTTTTGAAAAGAGATTATTCTACTAGATCGTTGTGAAACGGTTTCATAGGATAATCTCTTTTTTTTAGTTTTGGAAAGAACGTACTGTGCTTTTTAGTTGTTCAATAAATTCTTGAGTTGCAGCACACATATATTTATCTTTTCTATAAATTAACCCTATTTCAATTGTTGGAGTAGGGTTTTCTATTTTAATAGCTTGAATGTTATTATTTTGTAAAAAGTCTATATATGGTTTGGGTAACACTGTAATTCCCATTCCTTTGGAAACCATTTGGATTAAAGATTCCATCGTGCTAATTTCTAAAATTGGTCTTGGTTTAAAGTTAAATTTTTGACAATGAGATGTAATTAGTTCGGTTAAAAAGAAATTTTTAGGTAAAAGAATTAAAGGATAGTTTTGTAATTCAGCAATAGATACATGATTACGTTCAGCTAATCGATGACCAGTGGGCACGACCAATGTAAGATCGCTTTTGTATAGAGGGATAGAGATAATCTCTTTATCATGCACCGGGAGAAATGTGATTCCAATATCTAGTTCATTTTGTAATAATTTTTCACGAATATCTCCTGTGCGAAGCCCTAATACAGAAAGCTCTATATTGGGATATAAATTATTAAAATTTAAAATAGCTGTTGGTAGTAAATAATTTACGACGGTTAACAAAGCCCCTATTGTTAAGGAACCTTGCTGTAATCCGTTTAGATCTTGAATAGCTGAACGAGCTTGTTCGACTTCATGAAAAATGGTTTTACTATGTGATAATAAAATCTTCCCTGCTTTAGTTAAAGATATTTTTTTACCAATTCGATCGAAAAGTGGCATTCCTACTTCATGCTCTAATGCACGTATTTGTTGACTTAGTGAAGGCTGTGAAATATTTAATTTCTCAGCTGCTTTTGTGAAATGTAATTCTTTTGAAACAGCTAAAAAGTATTCAAGTTGTCGTAATTCGATTGGAATCACCTCAAGTATAATAATAGGTTATACCTATCATTATTATATAAATAATTGAATTGAACAATGATTTTAAAGGTTTTATAATCATCTTTATATAGCAGAGAGGGTTGTAAAAATTAATCGAGAGAAAATACATGTAACACCTTTAAAGGAGGAAATAGAATGGCTAATGAATATCAATTATTATCTTTAAATATAGGATTACCAAAAGAGGTTACATACGGCGGAAAGGTAATTCATACAGGCATAAATAAGAAACAAGTAAAGGAACCGGTATATTTATCCTTTGTAAAATTTAATGGGGATGGACAAGCTGACTTAGTTCATCATGGAGGAGTAGATAAAGCAGTTTGTGTTTATACTGGTGATCACTATCCATACTGGGAAAAAGAATTGAATCAAGATCTTGTATATGGGGCTTTCGGAGAAAATATAACAGTTAGTGGTATGAGCGAAGAGGATGTTTGTATTGGTGATACGTTTGAGCTAGGACAGGCAATCGTACAGGTAACACAACCAAGGCAACCTTGTTTTAAATTAGCAAAAAAATATAATATTCCAAAGTTACCACTATATTTTCAAGAAACAGAATATACAGGATTTTATTTTCGTGTATTAAAAGAAGGATGGGTATCATCAGTCGACACCTTAAAAAGACTACAGTCTGATCCAAAAGGTGTTTCAGTAGCATTCGCTAACCGTATCATGCATAAGGAAAAACAAAATATTGAAGGGGTAAAAAGGATATTAGAAGTAAATGCACTTTCAAATAGTTGGAGAAAGTCTTTTGAAAAGCGTATAAGTGGAGAAGAAATTAATACGAAGGAAAGACTTGAAGGGATAAAAGAATAAAAATATTTTATTATAAATAGTGTATTTCTATTAGTAAAAGCTAATTAGAAAGCGCTATTTTTATAAAATAAACTAATTAATATCCGAAAATCTTAATATTTTTTTATTCGACTTATTTTCAAATAGTCGAAACATAAAATTAATTAGACTTTTTTTTTATGTTTTATGATAGTATATTGATTGGTAAGACCTCTATTTTTAAGAGTAGGTCATATAAGTATATCTAATTTAATGGAATTTAACATTTGGAGGTACAACATGGGGAATGTTGTAAAATTGGCAAGTCTTCTAATAGAAGAACCGAAAAGAGAGCAGTTATTTCCTTTATTTGAAGAAGTGTTTGGAATTACAACTCAAACATTGAATGATTTTTCGGATAAAGGATATTGGGATGATACATATAAAGCTTTATCATTTTTACAAGAAGATAAAGTGATTGCAAATGTTTCGGCATTTTCACTCCCATTATTAATTAATGGTGAAAAAATAAATGCGGCGGGTATTCAATCAGTAATGACACACCCTAATTTCCGTAGACAAGGGCTAATGACACAATTAATGAGTAAAATGATAGAGGAAATCGATAAGAAATGTGAATGTGCATTATTGTTTACGGAAAAACCTGAACTATATACAGCATTTGGATTTAAAGTTGTGCAGGAATATTTGATGACTATACCATATGATAAAAATCTTAATAATAACGATTCACTACTTAAAAAGTTAGATTTCTATAATATAGAGAATAGACAGTTAATACATGAAACGATTGATAGTAGCCAAAGACTTTCAAATAGTTTTTCAACTTTAAACTTCCATCCTTCATTTTATTTGAATATGTATGATTCGGAATGGAATGAGAAATTGTATTATTCAGAGAAACTAGATGCTCTAATCGTTTATGAAGTAGACAATGAAAAGTTGAAATTATTTGGAGTATTTGCGCCAGTACTTCCGGTTTTAGATGAATTATGTGGAGAAATCAATGAAAGGTTTACCGAAATCGAATTTTATTTTTCTCCGGATCAATTAGGGGTTGAGGATGTACAGTTTACTGAATTACAGTCTCGCAAGTATTTAATGGTTCGAAGTGATAAAGAGTTAGATTTTAAAGGTTATAAATTTCCAGTATTAGCGGAGTTTTAAATGTCTATATAAATGCTTTATTATGGAGGAGCTATGAATATATCGTATATACCAGAACGTATTGAGCAACTCACTATAATGAATGTACCTGAATACTATAAAATTAATGATAATCATGCGTTTATTGTCCGTTCGAAAGCAGAAACCGATTTTTGGCTTAAAACACATTATGGTTTTGAAGTAATGAATGGTCATGTATTTTATAATGAGATGATGACAGACTTTCAAGCTGAAGTTCAGTTACGTATGAATCCAAATTCAAAATTCGATCAAGCAGGTCTTTTTGTTATGATTTCGGAAAAGTGTTGGTTGAAAACTTCATTAGAGTATATTCCAGATGGCCCTTCTCATTTAGGAGCTGTCGTAACGAATAATGGATATTCTGACTGGTCAACGCAAGATTATCCAACTGAAGCAGCTAAGCAACAACTTCGTTTTCGAATTATTCGAAAACGCGGTGATTATACAATATATGTGAAAAAGAGCCATCAATGGGAACAAATAAGAATCGCTCATTTAATGGAGGATATAGGGAATGAGCCTATTAAAATAGGTTTTTACACGTGTAGTCCTTCTAAAAATAAGGGATTTGAGACTGAGTTTTTAAATTTTACAATTGAAGAAATATAGATGAAAAAACCGTATTCTTTTCATTAAGAATGCGGTTTTTGTATTTACATAATATAAAGCACATTTATTGACCAGAAAGTCATTAATACTTATCATTTAATAATGTTAAATATTAATTTGCATAATATAATAAAAGTAATGAAGAAATTACAAAAAATATCAATTAAATAAGGAGGGATATGAATTATTCAGTGGTAATTTCATGGGAAAAGGAGATTATGTATGAAATCATTTCGTAAGTTATTACAGTATTTAAAACCATACATGTTCTTCGCTATTATTGGACCGCTATTTATGGTACTTGAGGTTGCGATGGACTTAATTCAACCGACTATTATGCAACATATCATTGATGTTGGGATTGCAAATCGGGATTTAAATTATGTAATAAAAATGGGGCTTCTTATGATAGGAGCAGCAGCACTCGGTTTAGTTGGAGGGCTTGGGTGTATGATGTATTCTACAAAAGCAGCTGTTAATTTCGCTACAGACATACGAAAAGATGTGTTTGCGAAAATAGAAACATTTTCTAGTAATAATCGTGATTCATTTGGAACAGGTAAATTATTAACGATCGTGACGAATGATATCACTTCCATTCAATCGGCAATGACGATGACATTACGTGTTCTCGTTCGTGGTCCACTGTTATTTATGGGAAGTATAATTATTGTTTTTGTAACAGCGCGAGAGTTATTTCCAATATTACTTGTAGTTGTTCCGATTTTATTACTTGCGATTATTTTAATTGCAAGTAAAGCAAGTGGTACATTTAAAAAGGTGCAAGAGGCATTGGACAAAGTGAATACAAAGTTACAAGAAAATTTATCTGGTGTACGTGTTATAAAAGCGTATGTAAGACAAAAATACGAAATCGCCCAATTTGGAAATGTAAATACAAATTTAACGAAGATAAATATTCGAGCTGTGCAACTTATTTCTTTAATGATGCCAATCATTATGCTAGTTGTAAGTGGCGGGATTGTCGCAACATTATGGATTGGTGGAGAAAAAGTATTCAATGGAACGCTTCAAGTAGGAGCGATTTTGGCATTTATTAATTACTTGAATATCATTTTAATGTCACTTATGTCGATTAGCATGGTATTTATTCAAATTGCGCGAGCTTTTCCATCTGCGGATCGTGTACAGCAAGTGTTAAATACCGAGGTTGATATTATAAGCGCAGCTAATGCAATCGAACCTGAGAAAATCGAGGGGAATATCGAATTTAAAAATGTTAGTTATAGCTATACGAAAAATAATGAATACGTTTTAAAGGATATTTCGTTTAGCATACAAAAAGGTGAAAAAGTAGGGATTATTGGATCAACTGGAAGTGGTAAATCTACCTTAGCGAAACTGTTACCACGTCTATATGATGTGGATCAAGGTGAAATATGTATAGATGGAATAGATGTTAAAACATATGATTTGCAAAAACTCCGTGCTTCAATAGGGTTTGTACCTCAGAAGGCTTTGTTGTTCTCAGGTAGTATAGAAGAGAATTTACGTTATGGTAAAGAAAATGCAACACATGATGAGCTGGAAGTAGCAGCTGCATCAGCTTGTGCGACTGAGTTTATCAATAAGCTGGAAGAATCTTATCGATATAATTTAACACAAGGTGCGACAAATCTATCAGGTGGACAAAAACAACGTGTATCAATTGCAAGGGCACTTGTGAGAAAACCACCGATTCTCATATTAGATGATTCTACATCAGCAGTTGATGCAAAATCAGAGGCTACTATTCAAACAGCTTTAAAAACAAAATATAAAGGCACAACGACATTATTAATCGCGTCCAAAATTTCTTCCATAATGGATGCGGATAAAATACTTGTATTAGATAATGGTGAATTAGTTGGCAATGGTACACATGAACAATTGTTAGAACGAAGTGAGGTTTATCAGGAAATTTATCTTTCCCAAGGTGGTAATTTGCATAAAGAAGGTGGGGAAGAACATGCGTAATTTTCAAGGGCAATTTGCTAAAAAAGGTGGACGAAACACACCGAAGATGGGAAAAGCTAAAAATGCCCAAGGAACTGTAATGCGGATATGGAACTATATGGGCTATCAAAAAGCTGCTCTAATGTTTGTTATATTTCTAGTCGTTGTTACTACTTTACTTGGATTATTAGGTCCCTATTTTATGGGAGTCATTATAGATCAATATATTGTACCGAAAGATTTAAGTGGTACAGCAAGAATGTGTATGTTACTTATCGCGATTTACGGTGTAACTGTACTTTTAACATGGTTACAAACATTTGTCATGATTAACGTTGCATTAAAAACAATTCAAAAAATACGACAAGATATTTTTGAGAAAATCCAAACGCTTTCTTTACGGTTCTTTGATGTGCGTTCTCAAGGTGATTTAATGAGCCGTGTGACAAATGATATAGATAATTTGAACCAAGCTTTGACACAAAGTGTTGTACAAATTATTTCATCAGCGCTAACTTTTATAGGTGTAACGATTGCGATGTTCGCCTTAAATTGGATTTTAGCAATTGTAACTTTAATTACAGTACCTATTATGTTTTACGTTACAAAAAAACTAGTTGCATATAGTGGTAAAAACTTTGCGAAGCGTCAAAAAGATTTAGGTGAATTAAATGGATTTATTGAGGAAGCAATTACAGGTGCGGATGTTACGACGTTGTATGGAAAAGAAAAAGAAACTGTACAAAATTTCAATAAAATTAATGAACAGCTAAGAGTTTCAGCTACGAAGGCTGATACATTTTCAGCTTTTATTTTTCCAAGTATGAACTTTATTAATAACTTAGGTATGGGGCTTGTCATTGGGACTGGATCAGTTATGGTCTTAAACGGAATGACAACAGTAGGTGTTATTGCGGCTTTTATTAATTATTCTCGTCAATTCTCAAGACCGTTAAGTCAATTTGCGACTTTAATGAATACAATTCAAGCGGCAGTTGCTGGTGGAGAACGTGTTTTTGAGATTATGGATGAGGTACCAGAAATTCAAAATAAAAAAGACGCATTTGTTGTACAAAATTTACAAGGGCATGTTGCACTTGAGAATGTTTCATTTGGCTATGCAGAGAATAAAACGATTTTAAAAGAAGTGAGTCTTAAAGCGCAGCCAGGAGAGACAATTGCTTTAGTTGGCCCGACTGGATCAGGGAAAACAACAATCATTAATTTGTTAACTCGCTTTTACGATATACAGCAAGGACAAATTCATATTGATGGAAAAGATATAAAAGATTATGATATTAATTCTTTACGAAGTAAAATAGGAGTAGTTTTACAGGATACGTATTTATTTGCTGGTTCGATTATGGATAATATCCGTTATGGACGCTTAGATGCTACTGATGAAGAAGTTATCACTGCAGCTAAGGCAGCATCTGCACATTCTTTTATTAAGCATTTGCCAAATCAATATGAAACAGAAATTGCTTCAGAAGGATCGAATTTAAGTCAAGGACAAAAACAACTTCTTGCGATTGCACGAGCAATTTTAGCAGATGCAGATATATTAATTCTCGATGAAGCGACATCTAATATTGACACAAGAACAGAATTACAAATACAAGCAGGACTAAATAATTTAATGAGAGGTCGCACAAGTTTTGTAATCGCTCACCGACTTAAAACAATTGAAAAAGCAGATCAAATCCTTGTTATAAAGGATGGAAGAATTTTAGAAAGAGGGAATCATGAGTCTCTTATGGAAGATAGAGGGTTTTATTTTGATCTGTATACGAGTCAGTTTAAAATTTAATAAAAAAAATGAGGTTTCTCTAGAAAAGAGAAGCCTCATTTTTTTATTTGTAAACTTTATGAATTACTTTTCTAACCAAATTAATTATCCGACCTGAAAAATACTTATACTTGCAGATACATTTGTTAAAGAGCCACCATCACTATTTGAGAGAGTGATAGTACCTGCTGAAGAGGTGTTATTTATTAAAGTCAATGTTGAAGGAACAACTGTTACGGTAAAAGCAGCAGTACCTTGATTTATTGAATGTGGTGACCCCGTACCAAAACGCCCACCTGGAATTGGTGTACCATTTAGTTCGAGGGAGAATTGGTTTTCGCGAGAAGCTTGTAATTGAAACTCTGCTACATATGTTCCTAGTGTATTAATTATAATATTTCCAGTACCTGTGATGTGGCTAAGGGCAGTTCCTGTTATAGGTCCATTTGTGTTAAAAGTAACACTACTTCCTACTGCAATTGATTGGTTAGTAGTATCAAAAACATATAGATAGTTTGTTAATCCTACACTAGCCGCCCCGGTAGCCCCGGTAGCTCCAGTAGCCCCGGTAGGTCCAGTGGAACCAGTAGCCCCAGTAGCCCCGGTAGTCCCAGTGGAACCGGTAGCCCCGGTAGCTCCAGTAGCTCCAGTAGCCCCGGTAGTCCCAGTAGGCCCAGTGGAACCAGTAGCCCCGGTAGTCCCAGTGGAACCGGTAGCCCCGGTAGTCCCAGTGGAACCGGTAGCCCCGGTAGCTCCAGTAGCTCCAGTAGCTCCAGTAGCTCCAGTAGCTCCAGTAGCCCCGGTAGTCCCAGTAGGTCCAGTGGAACCGGTAGCCCCGGTAGTCCCAGTGGAACCGGTAGCCCCGGTAGCTCCAGTAGCCCCGGTAGGTCCAGTGGAACCAGTAGCCCCAGTAGCCCCGGTAGTCCCGGTAGTCCCAGTGGAGCCAGTAAGTCCAGTGGAACCGGTAGCCCCGGTAGCTCCAGTAGCCCCGGTAGTCCCAGTAGAGCCAGTAAGTCCAGTAGCCCCAGTAGAGCCAGTAAGTCCAGTGGAACCGGTAGCCCCGGTAGCTCCAGTAGCCCCGGTAGTCCCAGTGGAGCCAGTAAGTCCAGTGGAACCGGTAGCTCCAGTAGCCCCGGTAGTCCCAGTAGAGCCAGTAGCCCCGGTAGTCCCAGTAGCCCCGGTAGTCCCAGTAGAGCCAGTAAGTCCAGTAGCCCCAGTAGAGCCAGTAAGTCCAGTGGAACCGGTAGCTCCAGTAGGTCCGGTAGCTCCAGTAGCCCCGGTAGTCCCAGTGGAACCAGTAGCTCCAGTAGCTCCAGTAGCCCCGGTAGCTCCAGTAGCCCCGGTAGTCCCAGTAGGTCCAGTGGAACCGGTAGTCCCGGTAGCTCCAGTAGCTCCAGTAGCCCCGGTAGTCCCAGTAGGTCCAGTGGAACCGGTAGTCCCGGTAGCTCCAGTAGCTCCAGTAGCCCCGGTAGTCCCAGTAGGTCCAGTGGAACCGGTA